>JAPUIL010000621.1 GCA_027297085.1 Verrucomicrobiota bacterium
TTCCTTTGATGGCTCCTGCGGTGCTGGTGGTCCTGCTCCTATCCACGATTCGTGCCTTAGAGACATTTGAGATTGAGATGGTCCTGGGCGCCCCCAGGAATATTTACGTCTACAGCATGCAGGTGTATTACCTGATTTATAGCGAACCTCCTGAGTTTGGGCCGGCCACGGCGTTGGCCGTAATGGTATTGTTGTTGATCGTTCCATTGGTAATCGGCCAAATCTTGATTACTCGCAAACGTTATACGACGCTGGGTGTTCAGAACAAAGCCAGTACCATTCGACTTGGTTTTTGGCGCTGGCCAGCCTTTGTACTCGTGGCTGGGGTCGCCACTTTCACCACAATCATCCCAACGCTGATGCTTCTGACAGGCACATTCATGAAGCTGTGGGGCTTCTTTAACTTGCCGGAGCCGTGGACTATACAGCACTGGCAAACAGTCCTAAGTGATCCTATTTTTGTTCGATCCCTTATCAACACCGCTACCATGTCTGCCGGTGCCGCCCTACTCGGGGCCGTTTGGTGCCTTATCGTTTCCTACATAGTCGTCCGAACTCAATTCGCTGGTCGTTACCTATTGGATTTCCTGTCATGGCTCCCCTTCGCCCTGCCAGGTGTGATTCTTGGCCTAGGTTATTTATGGATGTTCCTCTACGTACCGTTTTTCCGACTTCTCTATGGAAGCTTATTTATGCTGATCCTGGTGCTGACGTTGAGCGCCATGACCAGCAATATCCAGATCCTCAGATCGAATCTCCTCCAGATTGGAGCCGATCTCGAGGAGGCTTCTAGGGTAACAGGAAGTAGCTGGTTTTTTTGTTTCAGAACGATCATCCTGCCTCTGGTGGCGCGGACGACATTTTTGGCTGCGGTCTTTGGTTTCGCCATTGCCGCTCGGAACATAAGCCATGTCGCTCTCTTATCAAGTAGTACTACCAGGCCGCTTGCGTTGCTCCAGTTGGATTACATCGTTGAAGGGAGGTATGAGCCTGCGGGGGTCGTAGGACTCCTGTTGCTCCTGTTAACCGTGGGGGTGGCGCTGTTGATCCGCAAACTAGGCTTCCGCATAGGGGCCCAACATGGGGTATAAACAAACACTGGCAGTTTAAATGAAGGCAGGGTAAGATTATTATGAATTGTATGAAATATGGAACTAAGTAGCTGGATTTAATAGGTAACAAGGTATTGTAAGCTAACACTACAGCATCTGAGCAGGAGGTACATTGGGTACTGAGATCAGTGGGTGTTAGTGTGAAGAGCTATTTGATGAATCCCCCCCCGTATGCTATCACTAGGCCAGCCAAGCGAGCCCTCTCCAACTGCAAAGATGGGTGCTCGTCTGACTGGCAAAAAAAAAGAGTTTACGCTAACTGATGAAAGAATAGATGCCGTTCTTGTTTACAATCGAAAAATCTAAATCCAGTCCACCGTACCAGTACTTATCGCCTTTCTTCACCTCTGACGGCCAGTCATGCGGAATTATTCCTCCATATTCCCTGAGATCCCGCCCGAGTCCACAGACTTAAGAAACTCAAGCCTTACTTTCCATGTCATTGCAGAGTGGAGGGCTGGTCAAAATCTATATAACAAATTTGTTGGCGGCATACCAGGTTCCGCTAGGATAAAGCGTGGCAAAGGCTCTTACATCTCTTCGGGAAGTGTTTATATCGTCAGGAACATTCAGCCGTTTGGTAATAGTCCGAATCCCTTGCCTTTTCGCTAACACCCTGGATGCCGCCTACTCTACTTTATCAGCTTTTTTGCGAGTTTCCTGACCTTTAGCTGGGTCGCTCTCCAATTCTCGTCATTTCGCGTATATTGCTTCAGTCTCTTTGGGTCGGGAAAGTTTTCCGGTCTGACGGGATCAATGTCTGTCCTGCGCGAGTTATGATTGGAATCTTTGGCCAAAAGTTCTTGGGCCCTCTTTGAGAGTATCCAATTGATGTACAGCTTTGCGGCATTGGGATGAGGAGCGCTATCTATTAGAGAAATGTTCCCCGTAGCGGTAGACCAGACCGAGACCTCGAATGATATGACGGGCTTGACATCTTTACCCACACCCTGCTTGACATACTCATATAGGGCACTTTCAGCCACACCGATCGCAATTGGGTATCGACCATTAATAAGCCACTCTACTACCTGCCGGCGGTTACTCGTGTAGACCATCTGCTGAGTTGTAAAAAGCTTTCTGACAAAGTCTTCACCAAAGGCACTCATTATAGCGGCCATACGGGCAAGACCCGCCCCAAATCGGCGCGGATCACCGACAACAATTTTACCCCTGAATTCAGGATCAATAAGCTGCCGAGGGTTATTGAACTTTGAGGATGGCATGAATGTTCTATTGGCATAGACAACCGTTTGTAACTCTCCGAAAAAGCCGTAATTGTACATTTTCTTATCATCCACAAAGCCAAAATTGAAACCGCCCTGCCAGTTTCTGTCGCGTTTAATATCGGGACGGAAAACTGGCCGCAAGTCCACCAGAACGCCGGCACGCTTTAAGCTCACGGGCCCAGGCATCCCGTTGATATGGACGTCCCACAATTTCTTTTTAGCACGGCGCTCCGCGATGATCCGTGTTTTGAAGCGTCCGGGTCTAAAGCTGTTATACTCCACCTGGATCTCGGGGAATTCTTTTTGAAATGCTTGAATTAGAGCGGGTCGGTAAACGGCGCCGGAGGGTCCCGCGACGACTACCTTCCCTTCTCGCTTTGCCTCAGCGACCACCTTCTTCCATTGCTGAGCCGCCGCCGGAGACACTCTCACAACCCCCACTGTGACCGCAAAGGTCAGTAAAGTCCAAAGGACACGAAAAGTTGCCCGCCTAAATCTATCCTTTGGGTCTTCTGTTACTAATTTTGGAAAGTTACAATAGCTCATGATGCCTCCTTTTTTCTATCAATGACTCACGTGGTGATTCTCTTTGTGTGCCGTCCTCACTTTTTGAGCCTTATCACAAACACACCCCTGAAATGAAGCTGTGAAATTACCACATTGCTATCGGCATGGATGCCACCTTCACAAGTCATGAAGTTGTACTGCAGTTGGGTTGCCTCATCAACAATA
>JAPUIL010000622.1 GCA_027297085.1 Verrucomicrobiota bacterium
TCCTGATCGCGCCAACCGAGCATGGTGACCATGCCCAGAATAGGTTTGCCGACCTTGCCGACTTCGACGGCTTCCTTGACCCGGACAACCGGTTCGTAGAATCGTCGTTGGCAAACCATACCGATCTTGGAGTTTCCTTTCCTGGCGGCTTCGAGCATGGCGTCGCAATGCTCCAGTGATGAAGCCAGTGGCTTCTCGATCAAAAGGTGCATCCCAGATTCCGTCGCAGCCACGACTGAATCGACATGCGCCGGATGGGGGGTGCATATGGTTGAAGCCTCAACGCTTGATTCGTTTAGGTATACATCCAGATCAGTAAAAGCTTTTACGCCGTATTGATCTGCAAAGGCCTGAACACGTTCAGGAGTGCGTCCAAGGACGGCGGTAAAATTGCTATTGGGATTTTGTTGCAAAGCCGCCGCATGTAAGTGGGCGACCTTGCCGGTACCGATGATGCCGGTGGAGATCATTAATTATTAGGTTAATTTAACCACAAAAGGCACAAAAAACACAAAATAGTTCATTCAATACACTCTTTGCCGGCTAGTTATATTTTTGTGGATTCTGTGCTTTCTGTGGTAAAAGTAAAACGGCAGAGCTGGAAGCTCTCGCCCTACCATCTGCTGATTTCAGGTAGGGCAACTGCGTCCTCGCAGTGCCGATAAGACATTCCAAATTGAAATCAAAAATAAGAGATACCTAAGGCTTTAGGATGACTTTGGTCAGGCCGGGTTCGCCTTTGTGAAGGCGAGCGAACCATTCGCTGCCTTCTTCAAGGGGGCGCGTTTGGCTGATGAGGGGATCGACCTTGATGGTGCCGCTGGCAATCAGATCCAGACAGGCAGGATATTCGCCGGCTGAGGCACAAGTGCCGATCAAAGAGATCTGGCGGGTCACTACTTCCTGCAACGGCATTTCAACGGTTTTGGCAAGGTTTCCAACCAATGTGCAGCTACCGCCCTTGCGCAAAGAGGCGATGGCCGTTTGAGTAGATGCCGATATGCCGACAGCCTCCATGGAAATATCCGCACCCCTACCCGACGTCTCGGCCTGAACAGTTTCCACAACATCTACGTTGGATGGATCCAGGCAAAAATCCGCGCCGAAAGATTTGGCGAGAGCGAGGCGTGATTCATCGAGATCGACTACAAAAGTTTTTCCACAACCAGCGGCCTTTATCGTCTGCAAGCATAAGAGACCTATCATTCCGGCTCCCACTATGACTACAGAATCATTTAGAGAAACCGGAGTCCGCTCGACTGCATGCACGGCGACCGAAACAGCTTCCACCATGGCAGCCTGTTCGAAGGAAATACTATCTGGCAGGGCATAAAGAATATGTTCCGGCACAGCCACGAAATCAGCAAAGGCGCCATGGCGGCGGTAGTCGCCACAAGACACGCCCAGGACCATGCGGTTGTCGCAGAGATTCACTTCACCCCGACGGCAATGCCAACAGGTTCCACAGTAAACAGTAGAATCAAAAGTAACACGATCCCCTTCTTTCCAGGCCGATTGGTCGACGCCGGCGCCGAGCTTGGCAATGCTTCCAGCAGCTTCGTGCCCCATGATGATAGGAGGGATACGTCGACCACTCGAGCCGTCCATACCGTGAACATCACTACCACAGATGCCACAGGCGGCTACCCGGACCAGAACTTCGTTTGGGGCAATTTCCGGAAGTGGAACTTCTTTGTATTCAAATTTCTCGTACTCGACTAGCTCGAGGGCTTTCATTGAAGGCATAATATTTTAGGGCTGAAAAGGAGAGGATTTACTTGGAAGGCGGGCGGAAAGTCAAAGAGAAGATGATACGAAACCAGGAGTGAGGAGGGAGAAGCGAGTAGCGAGAATAATTTTCAATATTTTGATTAAGATAATATTTAGGATTAATATCAGAATAGATTTTTGGAAGAGGATTGGCATCCTTTAGAGCTTTGACATTCAAATGCGGAGGCCGCTTAACTGAACGCCAAACTCAATCACTTATGCAATACCCAATTACCCGGAGAAAATTTATGTCTAACATAGCTGTTGGTACGGCCGGAGCGTTGGCCTTTCCATACATCAGCCAGGGAGCCTCTCATGCCTCAGCCGCCAGTAAACTGAATGTGGCTTGCGTGGGAATTGGGCACATGGGCAATGCAGCGGTAAAGGATGCCCTCACTGAAAATATCGTCGCTCTCTGCGATGTAGACTGGCGGCCAGACGAGGCCATATGGGGAAATCGAAATCCGGCTAAGACCGTGGCCGAAAACCCTCAAGCAAAGCAGTTTACTGATTATCGGCGCATGTTGGACAAGATGCATAAGGATATCGATGTGGTGCAAGTGTCCACACCCGATCACACGCATTTCCCCATCGCTATGGCTGCCATGGAACATGGCAAACATGTCTTTGTGCAGAAACCACTGGCACATAACATCTGGCAACTGCGCACTCTGCAAAAAGCAGCGCGCCACTATGGTGTTAAAACTGTTATGGGAAACCAGGGGCACACTTTCGAAGGCGCCCGGCTGATTAAGGAATGGTACGACAACGGCGTTCTCGGTGAAGTGTGCGAAGTGCATTGCTGGACCGACCGCCCTATCCCACCATGGTTTATCAAACCCGATAGCATTCCGCCAAAATACGAGAAGACCCCAAAGCATGTGGACTGGGATCTCTGGCAGGGACAAACAAAGGAGCGCTCATTCAGCACCGAGTATGTTCCAACCAAGTGGCGCGCCTGGTGGGATTATGGCGTAGGCTGCCTGGGTGATATCGGATGTCACTGCCTGGATGCTCCTTTCTGGGCGCTTGATCTGGGTATGCCCACCGCGGTGGACGTACTACTCGATGAACCGGCAAACCGTCAATTTACTCCCTTTGGCGCTCACGTCATTTATCACTTCCCCTCCCGGGGAGAAAAACCACCGGTAACCCTTCACTGGTATGAAGGCCGTGCCCGTCCACCCAAACTGGCAGGAATGAAAGAATTTCCGACCAACGGCATGTATATGGTAGGATCGAAAGAAACCATCTACCACGAGGATATGCGTCCCACCAGCCCTCAACTGTGGCCGCGTGAACGCATGCGCGACTATAGGGATGTATTGAAAAAGAAATCCATTGCCCGGGTAGCCGGTGGCCCCAGACTGGAACTCTTCCGCGACATCAAGGGCGAAGGTCCGCAGGCCGGATCGAACTTTGATTATGCCGCGCCATTAACAGAGGTCATTTTGCTTGGATCTCTGGCAATACGTATGGGCCACAGAATTGAATGGGATGCGGGGAAAATGGAGATTACGAATGTTCCGGGATTGGAGCACTTGATTAAGGAGCCGGTGCGGCGTGGGTGGGCCTACGGAGTTAATTTGTGGATGTAATCCACAAATTAACAGAGCATCGAGATGTCGGAGTTTTATTTGATGTGTATGATTTAAATGTAGGAGCAACTTTAGTCGCGACCATGAAGGTCTTTGAATTACAAGTCGCGGTTAAAATTGCTACAATTTTTCGGTTTCTCGCTCCTCACTTCTTCTTAGAATCCAAACAGGCTCGGCAGCCAGGTGGAAAGACCCGGCACATAGGTGATCAACATCAGGCCAATCGTCATAGCTACAAAAATGGGAATCAACGGCGGAACGACTTTGGCAATGGTAGTATTTCCCACGCCACAACCGATAAACAAGCACGTACCCACTGGTGGGGTACACAAGCCAATGCACAAATTGGCGATCATGAAGATACCGAAGTGAACCGGTTCAATGCCCAGCTTCATGACAACCGGCAACAAAATGGGAGTAAAGATCAACACCGCAGGAGTCATGTCCATAAAAGTTCCCACAATAAGCAGGAGAAGGTTGATAATAAGAAGAATAACCAACTTGTGCTCGGATATTGCCAGCAATGCGGCGCTTACCGTTTGGGGAATTTGCTCATAAGCCAGCACCCAACCCATGGCCTGGCTGGTGCCGACGAGTATCATTACCACAGAGGTGGTTTTAGCAGCTTTAAGTAGAATGCGAGGAAGATCCTGAATTTTTACTTCCCGGTAAATGACCACTCCCAGCAGCAGCGCATAAGCCACAGCCACGGCAGAGGCTTCGGTAGCCGAAAAAATACCCCCCAGAATTCCGCCAATCACGATAAGCACCAGTAAAAGACTGGGGAAAGCCTGAGCAAAGGAAACTGCAACCTGTTTCAGAGAAGCGGATTCGCCTGATCCAACCGCCTGGCCGCGATTCATCAGGAAACAAGCGCCCATAATAAGTAAACCCATAACTACACCTGGAATGACACCCCCTAAGAACAATCCCGCCACCGATACGTTTCCAGCTACCACCGCGTAAACGATCATGATATTACTGGGCGGGATCAGCAGGCCGGTGGTAGCGGAAGTCGTGGTCAGGGCTACGCTGAATTCCCGTCCGTAGTTTTTCCGCTCCATCTCAGGAATCATAAAACCGCCAATTGACGAAACGGCGGCGGCGGCGGATCCGGATATGGCGCCGAACATCATGCAAGTCATGGTATTCACGTAGGCAAGACCACCATGAAAACGGCCCACAACCGCATTGGCAAAATCCATCAATCGCCGCGCCATACCCCCCTCGCCCATCAGAACTCCCGAAAGGATAAAAAACGGTATCGCCAGAAGCGAGAAACTTGCAATGCCGGTGGAGATTTTTTGGGCTACAATGTAGGCGGTTGGCACATCGCCCAAGGACAGAATGGTAATGATCGTAGCTACGGCAATACAAACCGCGATCGGCACATGAAGCATCAGTAATCCGAAAAATACGACAATGAGTATTAGCACCTGGGGATCCATTATACGCCGCCCCCTTTATTTGCCGTTTCTTCTTCGCCTTTAGCTTCGTGCGAAAAAAGAAGCATGAGGTGTTCAACTCCAAAGATAATAAAAAATACCCCAGCGATCGGAGCGGCCGAATAAAGGTAACCCACCTTCCAACCAAGAGCAGGACTGATTTGACCTGCCTCCAAGGTGTTACTGACCAAAATCCAGCCTCCATAGAGCAGACCAAATCCGGCAAAAAAGAGCACGACTAATTCCATAAAAACTGAGCCCAGTTTACGAGCATCCGGGTGCAGTTTACCCACAAAATAATCAACCCCAAGGTGGCCTTTCTCTTCGTAAGTAAGGCTGGCCCCGAGAAGCGATAGCCAAACCAACAAGTAGATGGCCAGCTCTTCAGTCCAACGACTCTGCGCGTTTAGAACATACCTGGAAAAAACGCCCCAGAGCACATCCAACGTGAGCGCGGCAAAAGTGAAAATCAGAAAAAGCTCGAGGGCCTTAACAAGAAAGTCGCGTAGGGGTTTCATTGATACAGCGCGTAATTACTTGAGCTCCTGGATTTGTTTGATCAGATCTTCCACCGGTGTCCCATCGAAATTGCTATACATCTTCTTAGCCATCTGCTGGAACGGCTCCTTGGAAGGCTTATAGATCGATACTCCCTCTTTTTCCAAATTAGCCAGACATTCCTGCACATACTCCTTCCATATCTGTTTCTGGAATATCACGGATTCGTCTGCAGCTTCCTGCACCCAAAGCCGGACTTGCGGACTCAGGGACTCCCAGATCTTTTGGCTGAACAACACTATGTCGGGAATGCGGGCATGCTCATCCATACTGTAATGTTTAGCCACTTCCCAGTGTCGTGTGTCATACATGCTGGGTGGATTATTCTCCGCACCATCCACCATGCCCTGCTGCAAGGCTGTATAGAGTTCGCCAAATGGAATCGGAGTGGGAGAACCGCCCAGCGCATCGATCATATCCATGGCTGTTTTACTCCGCATAACCCGAATTTTCATCCCCTGAAGATCGTCGGGGCTCAGAATGGGTTTATCTACGGTATAGAAACTCCGGGCGCCACTATCGTAGTAGCAAAGACCTCGAATTCCTACCTCAGCGCCTTTAACCAAAATACCTTTCCCGATTTCTCCATCGAGCACCTTCCAATAATGATCTTCGTCTCGAAATAGATAAGGCACACTAAACACCGCCATCTCAGGGATAAACCCCTCCATCGGTGCCGTCGAAGCTTTGACCATTGCGAGGGCTCCCCTTTGCATCTGCTCAATCGTTTCAGTTTCCGAACCCAACTGTCCATTGGGAAATACTTGAATCTCCACCAACCCACCGGATTTTTCTGCCGCTAGTTCCGCCATGTATTCCATGGCCAGGTGGACGGGAGCAGTGGCGGGAAGTACATGGGCGAGTTTTAAAACAGTCTTCTGACCGCCAGCCTGACCATTGCCACCAATGATCAGAGAAAAGACACCGGCAGTTAGCACGATGCCTATCACCAGGCCCAGGAGGAGAAATGAAGTTGCTTTTTTATCCATCAATAAAATCCAGAGAGAAGATCACTCCAACCTAAGCGAGTTCTGACCCCAGCGGAAAGCTCAATATTTCAATGATGGCAAAAGCGAGGAGTTCCGACTCAGTTTGTGTTTACCCAAACATTTGAAACAATAGAGTTTATTCTGAAACCATTCGTATCGCCGCACGCATATATCCCAACGCATAAGCCATGCCGGCATGCCAAGGGGCATCGCAAGTCATTAAGGGAGTATGATCCGGAATCATTACACCCGAATATTCGTTTTTGTGGAGTATGCGTAAGACTTTGATCATATCGACATCCCCTTCATCGATAAACGTCTCTTTGTAAGCCGGTACCTTGCCGCGCACATTTCGAAAGTGGATGTAAGCAATCTTTTGCTGGGCACTGAAACTATCCACTGTCTCATAGATGTCCCCTTCCGTCATTTCCGCCAGCGATCCGATACAAAACTCCAACATGTTGGCTGGGTTGGGTCGTAAATCCAATAGTTTCTGATATAGACGCGGTTGGTAAACCAGCCGTGGCTGTCCACGAACCGTTTCACAAGGAGGGTCATCTGGGTGAGCAGCCATCTGCACCCCTGCCTCTTCAGCCACTGGAAGGATTTCATCCAAAAAATACTCAAGGCGTTGCCAGAGTTCTATATGAGTTGCCGAAGGCACATTTCCATCTGTAGCACGAGGATCATAAACCATATTCCACACCATGCCGTTCGGCATAGGCGTATCCAAAGGTCCGTCCATCCCCACAGAATCTGCTTCCCCTCGTGCAAAAGGACCCCTAACTCGGCCGGCCACGCCGGCGATGCTGAAATTGTATCCGAACACCGGAATCCCGGCCCGGCCCACGTCTCGAATGAGTGTTTTAATGTTTTCCATCTGCTCACGCTTCTTCGGACCGTCCAGCAACACATCGTACCAGTGAGCAGGATCGAAATTTTCCAGAGCTTCCAATTTGAGTCCCTCACTCTCGACCTCCATTCTCAAGGCATCCAATTCTTCAAAGGTCCATAGCTTATCGGGATCTCCCGCTCTACCCCAACCGCCGTCGCTTCCGGTCGGTTGATCCTCCCGGCTGTTCAATCCACCACCATTAAAATAGTCCGCGTAGTGCGCCACGATGTGCGTCGCTCCTGCCTGCTTCGCAAACCGGAAGTTATCACGCGTAAGCATGTGGCGGTATAATCCGAGACCAAGCTTCATAATTTTCAGCTTAGCAATTTAATAGAAACAATATCGAGTTTCATTTCTCCCATATTCCAAGCTTTGTGCCTTTATTAGGGCCAGGAACGTGTTAAAAAGCCGGGAGGAATGTTCAAAGGCACTAGGCCTCAACGCGACACATATCACAAAATCAACATGATCTGGCATCCCAACAAAAGCAATTAGCGCTGTTTTAATTTCGATGAATCGGCAGCAAGCTACCTCCTGCTACATTATATCTTAGACAGCATTTTTTGTAGCAGGAGGGAGCTTGCTACAAATCCAGTCGGGATAAGCTAAAAGTAGTATTACTTTTTCCCAAGTTCACCATCGATCAGTGCGCCCATCTCTGTCGTCGATAGTTTACCCCCCATATCGGAGGTCCGGTTGGCGGGGTTTTCAAAAACGATTTCTACAGCCCGGTAAATCATGGCGGCTCCGGCCCGGGTCTCTTCCGTATCCAGCCAATCGAGCATCATTGCGGCCGATAAAATAGTCGCAATCGGATTGGCCAGATTCTGACCGGCAATGCTAGGCGCGGTACCATGGGATGGTTGAAACACGGCATACTTATCCCCTATATCGGCAGAAGGTGCCATCCCCATGCCTCCAACGATTCCGGCGAGCAGATCCGAGAGTATATCACCGAACATGTTTTCGGTCACCAAAACATCAAAGTCACCGGGACGTTGGACCAGAAACAGGGCCATGGCATCAATGTACTGGCGTTCTGTATCTACATCCGGATACTCTTTGGCGACCTCGTCGAATATGTGTCGTAAATAGGCCATAGAAGGGAGGACGTTAGCTTTGTCGACCAAAGTGACATGCTTCCTACGCTTTCGCGCCTCGTCGAACGCAGCACGACAAATCCGATCAGCTCCCTTGCGACTGATAAGCATTACATCGGTTGCTTTGTCTGCTTCAAAATCCGCAATTTTGGTGCGCTCCGAAAAAAGTCCTTCTGTGTTTTCACGCACCAGCATGATGTCGATTTCGCACTGTTTATAGCCTTTCAATGGTGTATCCGATTCATGATACAATTTGATGGGACGTAATCCTTTATACAAATCCAGCTGTTCACGAATATCAAGTTGCGGCGTCAATTCGACACCGCCTGGCAGCCTTACTGATGGTAGCCCCATGGCACCCAACAATATCGCATCACACTCGGCACACTTCTCAAGCACTTCTTGAGGCAGAGCTTCACCGCTTTTCAAGTATTCACCGGCACCCACTGAATAGGTTTCCCCTGTGCAGGAGAATCCACATAAATCGGCAACTCGATCCAGAATCTTGACAGTTTCATCAATAACTTCAGGGCCAATACCGTCGCCTGGTAGTAATGCTATACGAAAGTTCTTCATAAACGGAAGAATGGCTTAAGCCAGGGGGCCTCGTGCCTTCAAGAGAAATAGCTGCCAAGTTGAACTTGAAACAAGGATCATCAAACACCAGCGATTTCCTACTCCTATCCTAAATACGAACAAACCCCTTTCGAATGAAAGGGGTTTGTTGGGAATGGCACTCGGTTAAGGCCGCTATAAGCGAATCTACGGTCCATTTCCTTTCGAGGGGGTCAAACCTTAAATCCCGCATTGGCATGCACCAGCCGTCGCCTTGAAAGGCTATGGCTAGGCACGGCGATTGCAAGGAATGACCCCGAAGCCGGTCTAGCTTCGATATTTGACAAAAAACAGCTTAAGTGAGTGCCATTCGCGTTTGACCCTTTGGCTCCCCCACGAAAATTTTAGTCTACATGGTTCAGCGACTATTGTCTTTATAAAGCTACTTATAGACAATGAGACTGGTTTCTTTACCCTAACCTCATGCGTACCCGTTTTAGTACAGCCCTTTTAACCATCACAATGCCCCTGATCTGGGTCGAAGGACACACCACCGATTCTAATCACGTTCGCGCGTTCATCGACGACGAGCAACCCGGTTGGCGGGCGATGGGTTCAGAGGATTTTACTGAGGTAAACAGCGCCGACAATACCTGGTCATGGAAGGAAGGTATCCTTCATTGCACAGGACAACCCGTCAGCGTCCTACGAACATCGAAGGAGTATACCAATTTTGAGATGGTCATCGAATGGAGTCACCAAAAACCCGGTGGCAATTCGGGCGTATTTATCTGGGCCTCGCCGGAGTCCATCAAGCGCATCATGAACGCGGACAATCCCGGCCCACCTTTGCCGGATGGCATTGAAATCCAGATGCTTGACCATGCCTACAAAGAGCAAGCGAAAGCCCGGGGAGAGCCGACCGATTGGTTCAGCACCCATGGCGATGTGTTTCCCGTGCGGGCGAACATGACTCCCTTCCCACCGCTTTCATCAGTCAGCGATCAAAGAATCATGCGTAAGCAAACAAGCAACGAAGTACCTATGCCAGTAACGAGGAAATCGAGCGGTCGCAGTTTCCCGCGCAAGCATCTGAGCAAGGGGCACGGCGAATGGAACCACTACTACATCCGCGCGATTAACGGCGAGGTCCGCCTCTGGGTGAACGGGGAGGAAGTGTCCGGTGGCACCGATTGCGATCCGTCAAAGGGTTACATTTGCCTGGAGAGTGAAGGTTCACCCATCATCTTTCGAAAACTTCGCATTCGAGGACTGCCGTAAAGCATCTTCATTCGCCCAAAGCCCTCCAAGTTTACCGTATGTCTCATTTGAAAGCAGTGAACGCTTTACTCGAACTCTTGGAAGAAAGAACATGAAACTTCGTTTTAACCGCTATGCTCTCTTCTGAAACTATCCTAAAACTCTTTCTTCCGCTGATATTTTTCAACCCCTGCTTCTCGCAAACTTCGGAACACGATTTCTACGTGTGCGCGGCAGTGAACAGGAACTACGTCATCGGATCGAAGATCGTAACCACGAGCGGGATTCACCTCAAAAACGAGGCGGGCGCTTGGCAGCACATAGGAATCAACGATCCGAGTATCTTCGCCGTATCCTTCGATCCACGAAACCGCGATGTATTCTATACCGCCGCATTGAATGGGGCCTTGCGAACCCTCGATGGAGGCAAGAGCTGGCGCATCATGACCAGTTGGGACATCACCGAGCCCAAAGATATTTGTGTAGATCCCCACGCTCCGGATACTGTTTACCTCGCTCACCCTGGCGGCGTTGCGGTTTCCAAAGATCAGGGAATGACCTGGCTTCGCCTGGAGAAAGGTCTGCCAAAACGAGGCAAGTATACCCAAACCATCGAAACTGATCGCGTTCGTGAGGGTAGGGTCCTTGCTGGATGCGAAACCGGCATCTTCTTAACCACAAACGGAGCTCGATCGTGGCGTCGCGTTTTGAAGACCGAAGAGACGGTAAATGATATCCAACAATCCCCTCACAATCCAGACATCTGGGTCGCGGTCACTCAGAGTGCCGGAGCCTGGGTCTCAAGGGACAATGGGCGAACGTGGAAAACTTTCCCCGATGTGCCCTCCGAAGCGGCCCTCTATAATTTTGCATTCGACTCAACCGATTCGAAACGCATGGCAATCGGCAGCTACACCTTTGGAGTTCTTACCTCCGAAGATGGGGGTGAGAGTTGGACGACGCGCAATGAAGGCCTGCCAGATCTCCATCATGTCTGGCGCGTTGGAGTCCACCCGGACACGGGTCAGCTGCTAGTCAGTGTATACCAATCTGCTCTCTATGTTTCCGCCGATTTCGGTCGAACGTGGTCGCAAGAGGGTCTGGAAGGATCCGCTATCAACAGTTTCGTTTTTCTGCCAAAGGAGGAATCAGATGCAGCCGAGTAAAGAATGGAAAGCCAGTCGTGCTGCGGCTATTTTTTTCTTCCTGAGTTTGTTCGTTGCTTCGGCGAACGCTCAACCGTCCTACGAAGCGGTCCACCCAAGCTTGGAGGTCGTCGTCGACGCTGCTCAGCGCCGCGCCCAATACCTGGAACGCGTCAACGAAGTCCTTGAATGGCGAGCCGGAATCGTGGAACGCGGCCAGTCAGAAAAAATGGATCTCGCATCGGTTTCGGCCAATCTCCTGCTCGGACGCAAGATCGACGCTTGCTCGGCTCGAGTTATTGAAATGATGCAAACGCCGGGCTCGGGTCCCTTTTGGATGCTGCCTGTCGTTACCGTGACTTTTTCGGGCAAAAACCTGCTCTCTCAGGAAGCGCATGCAGCGATACGCGAAGTCTGGCGGACGGCTTATCAACTGCGCGGCGATACGGAAAACCATTTCGCCATGTACTATACGATGCTCTACCTCATGTCGGAGATGTATCCAAACGAGCCGGGCAGCACCTGGTATACAGGCAAGAGCTCGGAGGAAAACCTGGCGGAATCCCGCGAGTACCTTATTGATTGGATGGACCTCATGACCACTGTGGGGCAGGGCGAATTCAATCCGACCCATTACATTGGTGAATACGCGATTCCCATGTTGTTTCTCGTTTCCTGGGCAGAAGATCCCGAAATGCGCCTACGCGGAAAAATGACGCTTGATTGGCTAATCGCCGGACTCGCCGCCAATACCTTGAATGGCGTTCTCCGCGGGCCCAATTCTCGTACCGACGATCGTTCGGTGGTCGAGCGGTGGAATAGCCTGGCTTCTTTTTTCTCATGGCTGAATTTCGGAAACTGTCCGCCGACCAAAGGTTTCAACTGGGGAAACTATTACGCTATCGTCGCCGCCAACTACGACGTGCCTGAGGTGATCTATCGAATCGCAACCGACCGCGAAGGCAGTTTCGAACAACGCGACCTCAAACGCTCCCGTCACCGTTGGCGTTATAGCGACGTAGCCAAAGCGCCCATTTACAAAACGACGTATATGAAGAATGAATACGCTGTAGGCTCCTATCAGGGAGGTATGGCTGATCCTATTCAGTCGCATGTCTGGGATGTTACCTGGGCCACGCCCGACCCACGCGGTTTGCATCCTACCATGTTTTCAGTCCACCCTTACTCCGCTTCGAAAGGAATGCAGATGTATTTCAACGTCCGTCCCGACACCATGGTCAAGGCGGTCGCCGCAGAAGGAAAACCATCCTATGATGTCGCGGACAAACTGGTTGGCTGCTCACCGTATGAGCAGGTGTTTCAGGATCTCGATACCATCATCGCCCTCTACGATATTCCCAAAGGTACACGTTTCGAGCAAGTGAACGGCTTTTTCTCAAAAGATCTGACAAATATGAGTGAGGATGCATCCGGCTGGATTTTCGCCCAAGGTGGTGATACCTACCTCGCTTACTATCCCATGGCTCCGTATCACTGGGAATCGCATAAAGCGTACAAACGACTTCCATCGACCGGAGGCTATAAATACGAACGCGTCGACAGCGGGAGCCAGGTGCTCATCAGCCCCCACGTCAAAAACGGAACGATTCTCCAGGCGGCATCGGCCTCGGAGTTCTCGAATTTCGTTGCTTTTCAAGTTGCGATTCGAGCTCTGCCGCTAGAAGTCAGGCTCGAACCGATCCCACGCGTCAAGCTCTACAGCCTACGCGGCAAGGAGATTCGTTTCGAATACGGGTCCGCCCCCGTCGTGAACGGAAAACGAATCGACTACTCGAAGTGGAAACTCTTCGAAGGTCCCTACCTCAACGCGGACAAAGGCTCGCGTAAGTTGGTCATAACACACGGACGATTAAAACGTACCCTGGATTTCAATACAATGACTATTTCTGACAGTGTTGTAGGGAGGTAGTGATTAACTGTAGCAATTCTATTCGCGACTGTATTAGACAATACACACGGTGTTGCGGGGACCAGTCTTCAAGATATTTCGCTCGGCACAACCCGGTCGTCCTATCTTTTAATGCAATCACGGCATAAATCGACTCCTGCGAAAAACTACACGATTTGAAAACCTTCCTTCGAAATGGGCATAGTGCGGATGCGTTTGCCCGTGGCGTCGTGGATGGCATTGGTCACCGCAGCAGCCAAAGGAGGAAAGGCGGGTTCGCCGAGTCCTGTGGGTGAGTAATCGGTGGTGAGCCACTGGATTTCAATCTTTGGTTGAGCGGGCATTCTCAGAAGTGGATAGTCATCGAAGTTTGATTCTTTGACTGCTCCTTCTTCAAAGGTGATTTCCTGGCCAGCCAAGGTGCTGATGGCATCAATCACCGAGCCTTCAACCTGATTTTCGCCACCGCTCTTGTTGAGCAATATGCCTACATCGCAAGCTACCACCACGCGGTCGACTTTGACCTTCTTAGAATTGTCCACGGTCACCTCTGCCACTTCGGCAAAATAACCCAGGTGACTGAAGTAGAAGGAGAGTCCCCGTCCTTGACCATTCTTCATCTTCTTGCCCCAGTTTCCTTTTTTAGCGGCTGATTTGGTGACGTTGATCGCCCGTTCCGTGTTGAACGCACGGGCGGAGCCTTCCTCGAGCCAACGTGGTTTGCCGAACTGCTCCAGCAGGAACTCAAGGTGATCTCTGCCTGCAGCGGTCGCCATTTCATGAATGAAACTCTGGAATACCCAGGCCACTGAACAGGAGGTAGGTGCTCGCCACCATCCACAAGGGACCGTGAGGGGTATGTGGTGGGTTTCTATCCTAATATTGGGAATTTCAGGACATTGGATGTTGCCTGCACGAACGTTTCCTCCGCGGACGGGTCGTTTGCCGTCACCCTTGTTAGTGAAAACAATGGTACGATTTTGAAGGCCGGTCAGTTTTCCTTTTGAGTCGAGGGTTCCTTTTAAATTGTGGAAACCTCCCACCCGATAAAAATCGTGAGCCATGTCGGACTCGCGGGTCCACATCAGTTTTACAGGTGCGTCGACTTTATGGGCGATAGCCGCAGCTTCGCATGCAAAGTCATTGATCAGCCGACGCCCAAAGCCACCACCCCCACGAAGCTGGGTGATGTGCACGTCTTCCTCATTAATATCCAGAAGTTTTGATAAGATTCCGGCGATTCCTTGGGGTGTTTGGGTAGGTGCGTAAAGCTCCATTTTTCCATTGCGGAACCATGCTGTGCAATTTTGTGGCTCCAAATTGGAGTGAGACAGGAATGGATAGGTGTAGAAGCTATCGACGACCTTTTCGGCGCTGGATATAGCTTTGTCCATATTGCCTGTTTCCTCTGTAACGGGTCCAGGCTTGGAGGTCAGTTCCCTGGCCATTTCCTTGAAGTCGCCCCATGATTCATTGGAGGCAGAGCTCTTATCCCATGAAACTTGAAGAGCCTTTTCAGCTAGAAACGCCTCGTAGGTAGATTTGGCCACAATAGCCACTCCGGGACTTAATTCACCGTCGACACTGTTTCCTTTTAGAATGAAGGCATCGACTACACCCGGAAGGTTTTTAATCTCATCCAGGTTAGCTCTTCTAACTTTCCCATAAAAACTCGGGCATTTTACGTAAACGGCGTAGAGCAAGCCTGGAAGAGTTTGGTCGATTCCGAAAAGCGGTTGGCCGGTGACCAGCTTATGGTTGTCCACACCTGGAATGAACTTTCCAAGCAATTTGTACTCGCTGCGTTTCTTAAAAGTGACGTCTTTGGCATCAGGTACAGGCAGTATAGCCGCTGCGGCTGAAAGCTCTGCATAACTTAGTTTTTTGCCGTTCGAATTGTTTACAACGTAGCCTTGATCCGCTTTACACTTGGATTCGCTAACACCCCATTGTTCCGCGGCTGCTGAAATGAGCATCGTACGTGCTACAGCTCCAGCTTGGCGGAGTGGCGTCCAGTTTCTTGGTGTGGATTGAGATCCCCCCGCGGACTGGCGACCAAAACGTTTGAGGTCGATTTCAGATTGTACAACTGAGACGGACTCCCACGGAACTTCCAGTTCTTCGGCAATGATCATTGGAAGAAACGTTTTTACTCCCTGACCCACTTCCGGATTCTTTGCGGCGATTATTATCGAGCCATCCTCCTTGATTTGAATAAAAGCATTTGGGGAAAACGCTTTATTTTTACCTCCCTTATGGTGGGCGGCTTCCGCTCTGGATTGTCCGCCCAGGCTGAA
>JAPUIL010000623.1 GCA_027297085.1 Verrucomicrobiota bacterium
CTTCTTTATGACTTAAATCGCTCGACATCTAAAACAGGTTTTAAATAAATTTCTGTAGGCAGGTATTATCTCTAGGTCTAATTTTTTTAGCGTATTTAGCGATTTTTGGAGTTATCAATTTCTTATTACCCCCGGCATCCAAGGCAGTTTTTGACAGTTGCGTGCAAGGCAGGTATGTAGCAATATTGATCGAATGGTAATAGTTCGTGATCCTGGGCAACTTTGTTTGCTACAAGCAAAGGGAACTCTCCAAAGAACGTATACAATGATAATGCAAAATCTTTGGCGGCGTCTAACAACACGGCTAATTTTGGTAGGGCTGCTCACGGTCGCGTGGTTGGATGTATCCAGTCAGACCAGACGCAACCCTTCGAGTTACTTTACCATTGTGGAACCAATCGCTGGATCCGATTTACCGCTCCACCTGTCCTTCGTTCTGACAAAGGATTTTATTCACACCCCGATCGCCTTGAGGAAACCAAAAGGGGAAGGCCCGTTCCGTGCCGTTTTATTTTTGTCGGGCAACGGCAGCGGTGGCATGGCGAGGGCACGCTGGGCAATGCTCAACGCGGGCTATACGATGAACCGTTTTTTGGAAGCCGGATATGTTGTGGCCTACTTGCGTTACCGGGGTGAAGTACCATTGGCTTATCGTCGGGTGGAAAAACTCGAGGTCGAGCGCAATATAATGGATCGCTCGCCCCTGGATCACGATGACGTGGTCTCTGCGATCGAGTACGTCAAGAGGCTGCCCTATGTAGACGCAAACCAAGTCGGCATGGTGGGACTGAGCCACGGGGGTGAACTCATTATGAAGGTGCTGAGCGAGATTGATATCGGCGCCGCGGTTTGCCATGAACCGGCGGCCCACGAATTCTTGGGCCTGGCGATGGATAAGTTGCCACCGGGTGAACCGCAGCTTCAATACGAAAAACTTGCTCGAGAGCTGGCAGACAAGGAGGAAGCCATGAGCCGAATTAATAGAATAAACACCCCTCTCCTGATTGTCGGTCGCGATGAAGATCACCTGCAAGGTCTGTTTCATCTCAGTTATCGTTGGCTCAAAGAAGCCGGGAAAGATGCCCAATGGATCAGCTTTGATCATCCAAGGCATGGATTTCTGCTGCCGCGGCGGAATCCCCAGGGTAAATACGAGCCCGATGAAATCCAGTTGGAAGCAATTGATTTTGTGATAGCTTACTTCGATCAGAAGCTGCGACCTTAGAACCTATCTCCTGTCCCGCTTTTCTCACGGAGTTGAGATGTTAAGGATGACGACCGATATGGGAGGGCGCGCACTTTCGTGCGTAACCGAGTCGGGAGGGAGGAACACTCGGCATGTCAGCCCGAAAAGGCGTGCAAACAGATGTTTACAGAGTGTAGCTTGAAAGAAACTCTCTAGTCGTTAGTTTTTATGTCCTTACCTCATTTTGTGCGCATTTGGTGAGAACTGCGGGCTATCGCTCCAATTCCACTACCACGTATGGCATCTCTTTTTCCATGTCCGGGTAGGTCTTGCCGCTGTTCTTCTTGTCCATGACTTCAAACAGGTACATGAAATCCCATTCCGGAACGATGAACGCTCCGGGAACAGTGGCCGCGTATTCATTAGGCATGTCCGTCGGTTTCATCTCCAGCTCGACGTAATCCTCAAATTGTGTGAGATGCCGATACAATAACCGCACCCACTTTACGCCGTCCGGATCCGCGACCGTGGCTTTTATCATCAGCGGCTCAAAAGGCAGCGCACTTGTCACCGGCGTGTGTTTAAACATCGGCGGCGGATTGTCCGCTGAGTTTCCGGCAAACTTTGGGATAGCCTTGCGTTTCGACTTCTTGGCCTGCGCATCCAGCGCCTCACGTTGTTGCTCGAGCTTTTTCAAGTCGTCCTTAAGCTTGGCCAGTTCGCTCCGCCAGTGCGTATGATTGCCCCGGACGTACAGCAGTCTGTCAGAATAAATGTTCCCAGCCGCCGCAACGATATCCTCATACGCATCGATCGCCCGTTTTTCATGGACGATGGCTTTGTCCAACGCGGAAACGTTTTTCGTTTCTTCAAACACCGCCCAATTTACCCCGGCCGGAATACGCCGCGCATGATACTGTGCCAGATTTCCCAGAATTCGCAGATCCACCATGGTGGAGTCGAATTCCTTATTGCGATTCCTACCGATGCTCTTTTCCGCCTTAGCCACATGGCTCAAGATATCTTTAGCCGTTTGCTCGAACCATCTGCTGGTCTGGTGCGGCCAGATGCGGGCCGACTCCTTCCCCTCCAATCGATGCTCCGCCTCTTCCTGTATGCTCATAAACATCCCGATATCGCTCGGCAGCGTAGTGGCGAAATCCTCCAGGCTCCCGCCATTGTCCACCGAAGGGAATCCCGACAGAGTTGGAAAGGCGTGCATATTGTATCCGATGATGCGCGGAAGCACACCGCTCGCGCGCTGGAGGCCCGCTATCACGTGCGGTGCGGCCTCTTTGCCGAAACGGCGCTCGAACTCCTGCTCCCAGACCTCGCTCGGCGTGTTGGGATTGTATCCGAGCCGTCCGAAAAGTTGGAAGAAATGCCAGTAACGCTCAAATTCCCAATCATAATATTGATAGGGCTCATTGAGTAAATCGAATGGCTCTTCCCGGGGATTAAAGGCCATTTTGGTTGCCTGGATTTCGTTAACTTCGAATCCATCGCCATTGTAAATATGCGTGCTTGCTGCAAATCGCCGGACGTATTCAGGATCTCCCCACAGCAGAAATTTCTGCGTGCCCGCGTTCCACAGTTTCCAATGGATCCTGAACTTGGCCGGATAACGCAGCAAGTCCGCGTAACCGTGCCGGCGATCCTTCTGATTGTTGCGATTGATATGCGTGGGATGAAACGGCATACCCAACTGCTCGGCCCAATATTTGGTGGTGAGTCGTAGATCCATGCCCGCCTCAAGCGTCTTATCGATCACCGAATCGGGTAGCCCTTTGGCCCGTACGTCGATGCGTATGTCGCGTCCAGTATCTTTGATCGACTGAAAAACGCTTCCCCAGAAATCCAGCAATACATCCTCGTCGCGCGGCAAACCCGACTCCCAATGCATACGAAACTGAATCGCGTCGATCTCGGGCACGAGATGCAGTAGCTTCTTCAGTGCCGCCTTGGTGTACGGAACTACGTTGCTCAAACCCAGGTTCTGCGGAAGATCGTACAATTCCGGATTGCGCGGGAGGTGGTCCCAGATCCCCAGTGTGAAATTTATGCTCCGTGCATGCGTCATCTCGATGATCTTGTTCAGCATATCCAGATTGCGCTGTTGGCGCTCCGGCGTAATCTCTGCGTACTGGATGTTCGGGAATCCCTCAACGTCGAAAAAATTCGGATACGCCGGCGCCAGGTAGGTGGCAGGAGAATAACCCATAATGAAGACAAAAGAATTGTAGCGGTTTTCCGCCAGCATGTCTAGATAGCGCGCCCAGTAAGCCTCGTCATAAAATCGGCTTTCCACCCATTTGCGCTGCATCGTATACACCGAAAGTGCGCGCTCCGGTATGTCGGGTTGCTCACGCGCATCGCGCACTTCGCTCAAAGGCCTCCGCGGGTCCTTGGCCCAGCCAATGCGGTCGGCCACGTCAAGCAAGGCGTACATCAGGCCCCGGTCATCCGAACCGGCTGCCAGCAGGACCTGCTTGTCCCGCCACTGGCCATTGTGAATCAAAAGCGACTCCGGCAGGTCCGCAGGCGCGGTTGCTCCCAGACGCTCGATCGCTGTAACCGCAAAACCCGAACCCCGGGCCAGGCCCGCCACGATCATTATTTCGCCCGCCGCTGCTCTGGGAGCTGCAGCCTCTTCCACTTCCGCGCCCGTTTCCGCCAGAGCGGCCTTCAACTTCGAAATTCCATGCCGCGCACCCGGTCCCAGATCCGCATCGGCGACCAATGAAACCAAAACCCCGCTGCCGCCCTCGATTTCCTGGGCACTGGCCATATTCGGCCCCGCCAGCGCCAAACCCGCACTGCTCAATCGTATAAGGTTTATCAATACGTCAGCTACATTCCTCATTTTCATATCCTCTACTAATGGAATTCAGGTGGTGCCATTCAACCAGGCTCTGTTTTCCCGGAAGAGTTGGGGGTGGGAGGCGCCTTCCAGTCAAAAGGCAGTTTGGCATTCGGATAGGTCCAGTCGTCAAATTTTTGATCTGTGCTCGTGCCATAAAAGTAGTGGTCCGAGAAATCCAACAATGCCACCCAGTCTTCCTGGTTTTGACCGTGATCGCCCTCTCGCCAGTGCAGTCCGATGCGGTCTCCGGCGCCCAGCCATTCGAAAACGACTGCGGCGGCGCGATGAGTCAACTCGGTTCCGTAGGGATTGGCCCAGTAGTCTTGACGGGCGTGGCAATTAACCAGAGCCCGTGAGGCAACTAATACCCTGGCAAAATGTGAATCGAACGGCAGACGATTTTCCTTATCGGCAAACTGGAAATAACGGGGGTGAAACCAGCGCTCGTTTTTACCGATATGATGCCGGATCGTCTGCGGCCTCTGGCCTTCCTCGAAGTAACGCAAACTGCCCGTGCCGCCGGTCCCGGACGAATTGGGGGCGGTAATTGCAATGCGATCATCATAGACGCCGGCACACAAAGCCGCCTTGCCTCCACGTGAGTGGCCGGTCGCAACTATCTTGCCCATATCGGCCAGGCCCAATTGATCCAGTGCGTCCAGCACTACGCCGTGTCCCCAGCCCCAAACGGCGAGGGCGGCCCAATCGTATTCTGGATAAAGAGGATAGACGCCACCTTCGCGGCCTTCTCCGCGGGTGTCTGACGCCAAATCCGTACGATTGAACCGGCAGAGCAGATAACCACGTTTGACGGCTTCGGCTCCTGGATCGAAGCTGTCAGACGAGCCGCTGTCGTTCGGCGATGCATCGAAAGAAACACGGTCGTTCTTAATGACGGTCGGGTAACGTTTTTTCAGTGCCGGGCGAACGACTAAAAAAATGCAAGTGACGCTTTTTGCATTGCGGCGAATCGTCAATGAATACTGCTCTTCGACGCCCGTGCCGTCATAAACCGACTTGGAACCGACTTGTTTGATCTCAATCTCATTGGGCCTGGGTGGCATCTGACCGTAGAGGTAATGAGCCAGCATCGCCTTGAGGTATTCGCGCTGTTTCTTCCAGTCTTGAAGCGTTTGAACCCGCTTTCCGTCGGGCATTAAGAATGGATCGGGCAACCCTTTCTGGATCGGCAGGTTCTCGACATCGGCAAACTTATACTCAGCCTTGCCTGCGGCAGCCTTTACGGAAGGGGTTGCCAGGAAGACCGCCGCAAGGGTCATCATCAAAGAGATCGGAAAATACTGCCGGGGAAGGTTGAATGGGTTCATGTGTATAAGGATGAAGGATGAAGGCAGAAGGAAGAATAGTGAAGGGTAAATTGGTGTTTTAGGCACAAAGTGGCAAAGATCTAGAGATGCTGAGGTGCCAGGGGAGAAGGCGGTAAAAGTACTGAGACTCTGAGATTCTGAAGGTCAGGAAGTGGGGTCGCTAGAAAGCTAACTCCAACTCAGCATCTAGGTATCTCGGAAATTCAGCATCTGGTTCAAACCCTGGGTTTGAACCACAATCGATGAGCGGTTTCGCCGAGGATTGCTTTTTTGGACTCTTCGTCCAAACCAAGTTCGTGGGTGAAGATTTTCAGGTGCTGGGCGTAGGTGATTTTTGGACACCAAAGTTCGGTGGGGAAATCACTCCCCCAGACGCATCGCTGCGGAGTAAAGGCTTTGATCACTGCTTTACAGGAGTCGTGCAAGTCGCGGCAGGGATACGGTTCCTTGGTGCCGGTCGGAATGAATGTCAATTTGGCATGCACGTTGGGCAATTTGGCCAGGGCCACAACGTCTTTCAAGGTGGCGTCGTGATTTTCATCAGCTTTGATGTTCAGGCAGTGATCAATGATTATGCGTAACTTCGGACGCCTCTGCACCAGTGATTCAATTTCCGGGCGTTTATCGCGGTTGACCAATACGTTGATGACAATGCCCAATCGTTCGGCCATGGCCCATAGTTTTGCCACACCGGGATCATCCAGTTTTCCGCTCTTGGCGGGAACACTGCGCATGCCGCGTACGTTGTATTCTGAAACGTAATACTTCATCATCTCCGGGCTGTAGGGATTATCGGGATCAAGGGTTATTACGCCTACCATAAAATCTGGATTGGCTCGCGCGGAGTCGGAAGTAAAACGGTTGTCCCATTGGTAATAGGAGCTGGTTTGGATGGCGGTTACTAAACTAACTCCAGCCTCCTTCATTTGCCGTTTCAGATGCGAAACGGTTCCCGTGCCCGAGGGTGGACGGTAGGGATCGTCTCGGGTCGGATATTTTGATTCGTCTTCCCCGTAGATGTGGGCGTGGCAGTCGATGATGAGTGACGGCTGTTCATCCTCAGCTAGAATATTTTGAGAAGACGTTGCGAGGGCTGCGGTTGCGATACCAGCGGTTTGAATAAATTGCCGGCGGGGTCTGGTGGGAAATGCCTAATTATCTTAGTTTTTGACCTGTATATTATTGTTTTTTTTACGGCTAATCGAAGCAGGGCATCCTGCTAGTATTT
>JAPUIL010000624.1 GCA_027297085.1 Verrucomicrobiota bacterium
TTAATCCAACCCTGGTTGAAGGAGACAAACAGATCGTTGCCCGGCTTCAAGGTCCAGCGCAGGCGGCTTTGCCAGCCAAGGTTGCGGGAACGGTTGTCGTACTGGATCAGGTTGGAAAAGGTCAGGCGAGGGGACACGGAGAAATTGAGGGTCGAGGTAATTACCCGCGCTGAGAAATTTCCTTCCGGCAGGTTGGCCAAGGTCTGGCTTAAATCGGTGGTAAAGGTAAACCACGGAGGTAATTTAAAGGTAATCCGACCCCTGATTCGTTCAGCGGAGCCAGACCAGAAATCACCCCAGGTTACGCTGATAAATCCAGATACGCGCCGTTTTCGAGCAGTACCAATCGATATACTATGTCTATCCATCTTATAGTGACCCACCGGAAGCACCACACCGGGAGAAATCTCGAAGGGTTCGAACAGGCGCTCCTCACTGCCTGTATAGTCAACAAAGGAATGGATAGCATCCCCCGAATTAAAGTGCCAGTGCAGCCAGTTGATATCCAGTTCCGAGCTTTCCAGCAAACCGTTGTCCAGTCGTTCAAAGCGGGTGTAAAACACACCATGCCGCATCTCTTCGAGGTTTAGGAAGTTTTTGGGGCGCGGGTTATAATTTCCACCTACACGATACATGCGGACGTTGTTTCTCTGCACAAAACCTACTCCGGGATCAAAGTTCTTTTGAATTTCCCTGAACACCACCATACCATCCCAGATTCCGTTGGGGTAGCGCGCCGCAACACCGTAGGACATATCGTCTTTAGAAACACCCTCATTCTCAGTTTTGAGGCCGTAGGCATTGATAAAAAAGTTACGTGGGTGGCCCAGAAACTGCGAGGTAGATAAAGTGATATCCGCTCCGTAGGTCCTGCTGGACTCCCCGGGAGCCGGATCGCCGGATGTGAAAATACCGCCCACGTAAGATTGCTCCCAGAAATTCTGCTTTACGCGTCCCACAAAGAAGTTTTTTCCTTCCACAAAAGCAGTATCCCCCGTCCTGACACCGAGAAAACCGATTTCGGTCGAACCCACTTTTCCGGTCAATTTGGCACCCACATCAATCGGGACTTCCTGGCCATCAAATAACCCGATGCGCCGACTGACAAAGGGAAACACGTCGGCTCCGGCGTCAGGTGAGCCAGGTGGAGGATCCGGTCCCACACTGGCGAAACTAAAGACGCCCACATCTTCCAGAAAGAAGGAGCGTTTTTCCGGAAAAAAGAGAGAAAAACGGTCGAGGTTAATCTGCCTTGCATCTACCTCTGTCTCGGCGAAATCCGTATTAATGGTGCCGGTCAGCTTCAGGCTGGGAGTAATATTGTAGAAAATGTCGAGACCCGGCTCGAAATCAAAGTCGCTGTCTCCCGTTTCCTTCGTGTGTAGCCAGCTCGTAGCCACAAAGGGTCGTATATCGAGCCCGATGCCCTGATGGAGGTTTTTCATGTTAGCTAATTCTCCAGCTTCGGAAACCTTTAAAAATGTACTTTCCAAGCTGGCGCCCGCCCAAACAGATTCCTCAAGCTTACGGTAGATGCTGCGAATGATGTTGAATCCCCAGATCTCCTGGCCTTCCGGAAAATTGAGACTCTTGAAAGGAATGGCAAACTCGGCTGTCCATCCCTGATCAGTGCGCTTAGTCTGCACATCCCATATGGCATCCCAGTCTGTATTCAGTTCCTGATCACCAAAGGCTAAGCCATCGAGAAGCGCACCCGCCGGATTGGTGGCGAAGTAAAAAGCATTGCGCTGGTCTCGAAAGGTATCGAGTAGAATCGCCACACGATCCTCGGAACGAAGCGACGGGTCCCTTTCCATGGTCGTACCGATCATTTTATCCGGTTCCGAATCGTAGGCCACGACCCCCACGTAAAGATTGTCTGCATCGCGCAGGATCGTAATCTCGGTCTTTTCAGACACCGGTTGTCCCGTATCGGGTTCCCTTTGAATCAAGTCACCAATCTTCGGAGCTGTTCTCCAAATCGGTTCATCGAGTACGCCGTCGATAGTTAATTTTTCGGTCGTTTCTGTCACTGCTACCGTTCGGACCCCGGCTTGCCCGCTTGTTGGCGATTCGTAAGTCGCGGCAAAAAGCTGCGTAGACAGGCATACCCACAAAGTGACCAAGACAAGCCTAATGAAACAAGGCAGAGAACGGGGAAATTCGGAGCAGAAAAGGATCACAGCAATAGGGTATCCTGTAATATGTATTAAAGATTCACGCTTTGTAAAAGTAATAACCTGGCAGTAGTATTTGTTTAAAGACACGAAAAGACGAGGGTGCGCACGTCTGTGCGTAACCGAGACAAGAGCGAGAAACACTCGGCATGCCGGCTCACCGCGTCGAGCCGTAGCTCCCAGCGAAGGCTGAAGGATGGATGCATCTCAAATACCGAGAATGATAAATACTACATATTTGTAGGAGGGGCTTTATGCCCCGATCGTTCCGAGGCCGTACGATGAAATCGGGGCATAAAGCCCCTCCTACAGCTATGAAGAACCTACGGTTTTCAAACTTTCCCTTCAGTCACCCACCCCGATACAACAGTCTTCGCCCACTCAGGTGGGCTACGCCGTTCGAGAGCGTCGCAGGATAACAAGTTTAATAACCTTAAGCTACTGATGCATCCATCCGGTCAGGACCTCAGGCTAAAAGCGAAAGGTATACTGAAACTTGGTAGCAATCTTAGTATCCTGGGGGATAAATCGGAGGGTGCTGTTAGGAGTATCATTAATCCAACTCTGGTTGAACGACAGAAATAGGTCATTGCCCGGCTTTAAGGTCCAGCGCATGCGGCTCTGCCAGCCAAGGTTGCGTGAGCGGTTGTCGTATTGTGCCAAGTTGGAAAAGGTTAAACGTGGAGAGATAGCAAAATCTATGGAGGAGGAGATGACTCGGGCGGTAAAATCGCCCTGAGGTAGATGGGCGAAGGTTTGCCTAATTTCGGTTTCCCATGTAAACCAGGGAGGCATTTTATAAGTGAGCCGGGCACTAATTTCTTCGGCAGACCCGGACCAGAAATCTCCCCAGGTTACTCTTATCGAAGTGACTAGACGACGTTTTCGTGCGGTACCAAACGATATCTTATACCGATCGGTTGTGTATTTACCAACGGGCAGCACAACTCCTGGAGAAATCTCAAAGGGCTCAAAGAGGCGTTCAACACCACCGAAGTAATCAAAGAAAGAATGAATGCCATCTCCGGAGTTAAAGTGCCAATCAAGCCAACTGATATACAATTCCGAGCTCTCCAACTGGCCGTGTTCCAGGTTGTCAAAGCGGGTGTAAAACACATCGTGCAGCATCTGTTCGAGATCGAAAAAGTCATTAGGTCGCGGATTGTAAGTTCCACCGACTCGGTACATGCGCACATTATTTCTTTGAGCAAATCCCAGACTGGGATCGAAGTTCTTTTGTATTTCTCGAAACACCAGCATTCCTTCCCATATCTCATTTGGGTAATTGGCCGAAAATCCAAAAGACATGTCATCTCCTGATACGCCTTCATTCTCACTTTTCAGTCCGTAGGCATTGAATATGAAGTTACTATGGGTGCCAAGAAACTCAGAGGTGGCCAATCGGACGTCCGCGCCATAGGTCTTGCTGGAAAGCCCGGGAGCAGGATTGCCGTGAGTTATTATACCGCCTACATAGGACTGCTCAAACAGATCCTGCTTAAACCGCCCGACAAAAAAATTCTTTCCTTCAACAAAAGAGGTATCACCGGTCCGAACACCGAGGAAGCCGATATCCATCGAACCCACTTTGCCGGTTAGCTTGGCCCCAATTTCAAGAGGCACTTCCTGACCATCCAGTAAACCAATACGTCGACTGAAGAATGGAAAGATGTCGGCCTCTCCCGCCCCCGGTCCGCCTCGAGGAGGATCAGGACCAGCACTGGCGAAGTTGAAGACTCCGACATCTTCCAGAAAGAAAGATCTCTTTTCCGGAAAAAACAGCGAAAAGCGAGTGAGGTTGACCACGCGTTCATCCACCTCCGTTTCGCCGAAGTCAGTGTTGATCGTACCGGTTAATTTAAGACTCGGTGTAATATTATAAAACACATCGAGACCCGGCTCAAATTCGAAGTCGTCGCTTCCCGTAGCCTTGTTGTGCAACCAGCTAGAGGCAACAAATGGACGCACATCCAGACCAATGCCCTGGTTGAGTCCTTTCATATTGCTGATCTCACCCGCTTCGGAGACTTGAAGTATCAGAGTTTCCAAACGGGGACTGGACCAGAAGTCTTCTTCCAATTTTCGATAGATTTTCCGGCTAATATTAAACCCCCAT
Source organism: Verrucomicrobiota bacterium (assembly GCA_027297085.1). Classification (GTDB taxonomy): domain Bacteria; phylum Verrucomicrobiota; class Verrucomicrobiia; order Opitutales; family UBA2995; genus UBA2995. The sequence goes on from JAPUIL010000624.1 coordinate 4,294, forward strand.
ACATCCTGATTCTCAGGAAAAGTGAGGCTCTTAAAAGGTATAGCGATCTCCGCGACCCACCCTTGATCGGTGCGTTGGGTCCGCACATCCCAAATGGCATTCCAATCGAGATTCAGCAGATTGGTTCCATATACCAATCCGTCGACAAAGGATCCCGCCGGGGTGGTCGCAAAGTAATACCCGTTTCGCTTGTCACGAAATGTATCGAGCACAATTTCCAGACTATCCTCGGAGCGAAGCGCGATATCGCGAGCCATATTGGTGCCGATTATTTTGTCCGGTTCTGAATCATAGGCGATCACTCCTATGTAAAGGTTATCTGCATCGTGCAGGAGAATGGCCTCAGTTCTTTCAGAGGGTGGTTGCCCGGTATCTGGTTGCTTCTGAATCAAATCACCAATCTTCGGCGCAGTTTTCCAAATAGATTCATCCAATACACCATCGATGACTATCCTCTCGGTCGTAACGGTCACTTCCACGGTTCTTACTTCTGTGTCCGCGTTGCCTGATGACTCGTAAGAAGTAGCAAACACATTCGGAACAAACAGACCTGCCCACAGAATGCCCGAGACAAGCCTAATGTCACAAGGCAGAGAACGGGGTAATTCAGGGCAGAAAAGGATCACAGCTTCAGGATGTCCTGTAATAAGTAGTTAAGATTCACCCCTTGTAAAAGTAATTACTGTGCAGAAAGGTTTTTTAGGGAAGAGTTACTTGAGGAGCAAAAAGGGAACTGGCCGAGATTAAGAGATAAAAGGCGACGGGTGTAAATGGCACTAAGGCACTAAGTTAAGCAGTTTATTGATAAATTATCGACGCAAGACCGGCGTCGGGGTCATTCCTTGCAATCGCCGTGCCTAGCCATAGCCTTTCAAGGCGACGGCTGGTGCATGCC
>JAPUIL010000625.1 GCA_027297085.1 Verrucomicrobiota bacterium
TACCGTTAGGCATTCCTCTCCATTGCAGGCAACTTCCGGTTCGTAGCCAAGGCGTTTGAGGATGGTTACCAGAACTTTGGCGTTTATGACATTATCTTCGACCACCAGGATTTTATACGGGTAGGATTGGGCAAAACTTGAGTCCAATTCTTTTCGACTGGCCGGCTGGTTAATTTGCTTGAGTTTTGTCGGGGTCATATTCCTGAGCAGTTTAAGGAATGCGCCGTTGAGTCTTGAGGGTTGGACAGTGTAGTGGATTGATACTCTCCGCCGCATGGTACATCGAGTTTTCCTAAGCGGAGGTTTACGGCACGGACCCAATTGCCTATGGCGAGGAAGTTTCCGCATTCCAGGTATAGTTCGCCGATTGAAAGGTCCGGGTTGTCAGTTTCGCGGGTTAATAGTTTTGGTTCTGAGAAAAGGTAAATACTATGGGCAACCTGTGCGTCTATGAAGATGCCGTCTTCGTCCATCCTGAATTCTTCGTTGGGGAAATTGGTGTTGGCTTCACCGGCATGGAATGCGAAGCCCGCTTCTCCTGATACATGGATGGAGCTGCCCAAGGAGGGGCGCGCTGGTGAGGCTGGAGCATCGAAACTGGATACCTGAAGTTCCTCGATATCCTCTGACTGGCGGGCGGTGGTGGTAGTTACACCGTCCAAGCGAGTGCGAAGGGCATCAATCTCGGACTGCTGATTTTCGACCAAATGCATTAGCAGGTCATTCTGTTTCTCCAACGCAGCAAGTTTTTCCGCAATCAGTTGGTCCTGTTCCGATCCTGAAACAGGGGTCAGGAAGCTCAAAGCCACAGCCACTATCATTGGAGCCTGAATACGTTTCAAACTTTGGAGCAATACTGGCATGGTTGATAGTTGGACATTTCGGAACTTCCGAGACTGAGGTGCCAATTCCGTAAATGGTCATTCCATTGAAACTGCAACAGTCAGCCAGATGGAAGTCCGTGGATATAACAGGATTAAATAAGTGAGATAAAGATAAGGTCGTTGAACCGGTTAAAACCACACCAGTCGGATCACACCGTCAATGGATCCACAGCTAACTTAATAGCTATTTTACAATAAAAAACCCCAGTTTTGTCTGGATTTGGCCCACCCGCGGATTGGGCATTCAGCAGGGGTCGAGTTATCCTTCGGAGATGCAGTATAAATATTCCTGCCGCACATCCCCTGAATGATGCGCCACCCGGAGAAAAACACTGTTACTGCAAATTACAGGCGAGGCCCAGGACTCGTCACCCAAATGGTTCTCAGCCAGTAGTTCAAATCGTTCGGGATTCGCTTTAAACACCACAGTTTTTCCTTGCTCGCTGCAGACGTAGAGCCGGTCATTAACCAGAACTGGTGAAGCGCTGAAAGTGTCTCCCACTTTTTGGCGCCACATTCGTTTGCCGGATTCGGCATTCCAGCAGTAGGCGATTCCGTTGTCTGTCATAGTGTAGAGGTATCCGTCCACAGTGATTAGAGATGGCGCATACACCTTGGTAGGATCCGTCCATGCCAACTCCCTGGAACCATCGGCCCGAAATCCTGAAGTGATGGATTTCGGGTAACCGCCACTGGCAAATACCCGGTCGCCATCGGTAACCACACTTCCTATCACTTCCGTGGTGGTTCCCTCGGCTGACCAGATACTCTTTCCGGTAGCCGGATCGTAGCTCGCTATCATGTCACAACCCGGTAAGAACAGTTGGTCTCTACCAGCCAGATGGTAGATTATGGGGGAAGCATAGGTGGGGATTGCGGGGCGCGGGGTCACCCAAACGCTTTTTCCGGTCTTGCGATCCAGCCCCGTTATTTTGCCGCCGCCTTTATGATCTGCGGCAATAATAACAAGTGAATCGTAAATGACCGGCGATGAAGAATAACCCCAATGCGATACAAAGTCCCCCAGACGTTTCTGCCAAAGCAGCTCACCATCAAAACCCAACGCAGAGACCCAGATCGCTGCCTTGTACATAAATGTGGCAAAGAGCCTTTCCCCGTCGGAGGCTATGGTAGAAGAAGCTTGAGTATTACGTTTGTGGATACGCCCTTCCCAGCCTCCACTGTGGACCTCCCTGGACCAGAGGTTCTTTCCTGACTCGCGGTCAAAGCAAAGGACCCATTGGGTCTTCTCATCTTCCAGTGCTGTTGCCAGGAATATTCGATCGCCGACCACGGTGGGAGAACTATGTCCGCGCCCGGGGATTTCCGTCTTCCAGGCGATGTTTTGGTTGGCGCTCCAAGTCAACGGTGCCTGCTCGGTCACCGCGTGTCCGTTTCTATGCACCCCCCTCCACCAGGGCCAGTCATTTTCGGTGATCGGGAGGCCTGCGGATCCCGGTGACTGTATCGCGGAATACGCGAAAGCAACAGAGAATTGCAGAATTGCAAGGACCGGAAATGTTTGGAGAAGTAGGTTAGGGAGGTGACGCTTATTATGGGTTTTCATAGGGAAGGCAAATAAATCATAGGGAAAAAATCTGAAGATTAGTCTGATAAATATTCCAAATTATGCGAGCTTCTTTGAGATCATGTTTCCTGACTTTATTTGCCATTTGTTTATTTCCCAATCTCCTCGATTAGTTTCTCCCCTGCATGGCTAGGAGATAGCGTGCCTTAAAGGACCTCTGGTTCCGATTGAGGAATGAGCTCTCGTTCGCCGTTGTGATTAAAGAAGCGGGTTTTAAAGTAATCATTCACTAGCTTATGGATCCATTCGACGGATTGTTCGCGTCTCCGTTTATCGAATACGCCGCTTTGTTTGGTGTTCTCCACAAAGTCCAAAGCCAATTGCCAGATCTCCTCAATTCCTGTATTTTCCAATGAAGAACAGGTCATTACCTTGGAGGACCGGCCTTCGCTGGCTGGAGTAAAATACCGGAGCACATTGGAATACTGGCTTTGGCCAAGATCGTACGGTTTCCATCCAGTATACCGGAAAAGTACTCTTCAATCGAGTAGTCGCTTAGGCGTTGGCGAAGGGTGTTTGTGGGGTTGACTTGATTATCTGGAGAAATGTAGCCGCCCTTTAGGACATGTGAAGTAAATTTTTTACCTGCATCAATAGGTACCCGGCCGGACCTTTCCTCGTTTTCCATTAATTCTTATTCAGTAAACCCAGTAGTTTTTGTGCTGATTCAGTGATAACAGTGCCGGATCCAAAGATTGCCGCCGCTCCATTTTCGTAGAGGAAATGGTACTTCTACGCCGGAATAACCCCGCCGCATTCGACCAGGATGCCATCGCGTTCCTGCTGACACACGGGCAAAAGGCAGACCCGTCGAATTTTCTGCTTATGCACGCGATGGGTCCTAACGTTGCCGGTGTCATTGGAACGGCTATGGTCGCCGGTTATTTCATAGCCATCCTTGGAGGGTAGGGTAAATATAAGAGTCCTTGCGGTTTATCATCAGAACAGAGTTCATCCCGAAAGGACTTTATGCCCTATTTTTTTGCCTCTTCCGCAGAATCTGTGGGTAAGATTTTAGTATAAATCGTATTAGGTGATGATTGACAATGACTTACCAAATAAAACATTCATTTTAATTTGA
>JAPUIL010000626.1 GCA_027297085.1 Verrucomicrobiota bacterium
CGTAACCAAGCGGGTTGCGGGCTGCAACACAGCTCTTCGCGCATGTCGGTTTTAGCCTTCGCAAGTGCGTTTTTGTATGCTCACATTTTGTGAGGTTTTGAAAATCTATACTAATTTCCATAACACATTGCCTTTTAATAATATAGGTTGTGCACTTTCGAAGGCGTTTGAAACTATGAGGTAAAGCGTGAGAGGGTGGTAATTTCTGAAGCTGCCGCCGCGTTCTGTATTCTTGAATATGTCGGTGGGGTATTTCGGATCTAGCGCCATCCAGAAACAATTGAGGTCTCGATGTTGTCGTTTGGACCACCTGCCTGGATCATGGTGACCTCATATTCGATGATCACCGGGGCAACCATCTTGTGCCGGAACCAGACCCGTGCAACCCTTGGCATCATCGATTTCCAGTTTCCTGGATTGAACGTTCACACTGCCCCCTGGCATTTGTTCGACCACCCAATTTGACAGATCGTTCAACGAGTCCCTGTGCAGAACTTCGCCTCGCGTATAAGGCAATGCAGCTTGTCCCGCCGCAGCTAAAGGCCACATGCTCCACAAGAGTGCGAGGAAAAATATATGATTTATACGGACACAATTCATCTTTGAAACAGATGCTCTCGAATTCAGTCTCTGATCTAATCCTGCAGCAAGTAGGATTTACCAGGACCAAAGCCAGCAATTATTCCAGACTATCCAAATATGCTACCAGATCTATAAGCTCCATTTTCGTCATTGCCTGATCCAACCCTTGCGGCATCAGCGAAACCGGTCCTGGCTGAATGGTCACGATCGATGACTTAGGAATTGGTTTTGTAGCTGCGGTAGCATCGAACAAATACAAAGTGTCCGATGTTTCTCGCTGAATAACCCCGAGCAGTGATTGGCCTTCCGTGGTTTCGATCTGAAACGGTTCAAAATCGCGAGACAAACTGATGCTTGGGAAAAGAATGGATTCCAGAAGATCCTGCTTGGTGCGGATCTGACCGATCCGACTTAAATCTGGCCCCACTTCGCGGCCCTCATCTCCAATCTTATGACAGGTAATACACGCCCCTTTTCCAGAAATAAAAACTTTCCTGCCGTTCATTGGATTTCCGGTTTCAAGCTCTGGCCCTATTGCCTCCAATCGTGATTCGCGTTGATCAGCCAGGTCGAAGAGCTGTTTCACCAACGGTTTTGCTCGGTCCAATACTTCAGGAGCGAACCGCGCCAACATTCTTTGCAGTTCGGATGGAGACAGGACATTTACCGACATCGAGTTCTCCAAGGCATCTACCAATGCGAAGCCGATGGCTGAATCACGAGTTTGGTTAAAGATGTCTACCAACTGTGGAAGTTCTAATGGACCTGCGCTCTTGATCAACTCTACCACATCTAGTTGTTGCTTCGTTGTCAGCGCGGCACTCGATAATATATTCGCGGCCTCCATGCGTTGCAATGACCTGCTTGCCGGGTCAAGTAATTGCTCGAGTAGTGTAAATGCCGCCGGACTCATGGGACCTGTTGCCTTCGAAATTGCACCAAGGGCTTTGATTCGAATCAGGGCCGGGCGATTTGTATCGTCGCCGATTTTGCGGAGCTGCTTATCGAAATGATCGGTATCAATGTTCGCCAGGGCATCCAGCACCAACGACATCTTTTCTGTATGACCGCTACCCAATGCTTGTTTAATATCGCTCGTCCAATTCTCGTGTAGATCGACTGTCTGCGGGCTACTGGAAATGAAATGAAAAGCGCGTGCTGTTTCAGTCCAGTCGTTCCCTTCGAAGAACTTGCCCACGAATACCCGCATATTCTCGTTCTTGAGATAGTAAGGAGCTAATTGATTTACCGCAATCAGCCGCTGCTTGGTAAGCTTGCTCTCATTCCGCCAATGATGAAATGCGCTGACAATTTCTTCTGCCCAATCCGGATTGAGTTTGCAGATACTAACCACCGAAGTCACCAGAGCGTCGGACGCAGATGTTAGCAAGGCCAGCACTTGATTTGCTTTCAATGAGGAATCCCGCATTCCGTCCAATGCCCAGAGTGTGCGTTTTTGCACTTCTGCAGAATTGCTTTTCAGACCACGTACCGTACCGGCAAAGTTGTTAATTTCAATAAGGGCATAAATCGCGGCATGCTCACTAACGCGATCCATCGGTCGTGATATAAATTCCAACAAAGCTGGCACCGCGCTGTCGTCTCCGATTCTTCCTAAAGCACGCGCTGCGGCCATTTGCACGGGTGGATTTTTATCGTTGAGCAGGAGTTGCACTAGCCCATCAACGGCTTTCTTGTCCCTGGTCTTCCAAATGCTGTTACAGGCCGTGTGCCGGACGGTTTGCTTTTTATCTTTTAACGCTGTCCTTACCAGGGTTTTGGCTTTAGCTGATCCTATGCGTGTGAGTGTCCAAACGGCGTTGCGTCTCGCGTCCACAGAACCGGAAGTCAGTATTATATCGATGATTCCCAGGCTCTTATTACCTCGCTTTGCCAACTCAGCAATGGCGCGGTCTCGTACGGCGAAGCGCTCATCGTCTAGAAGATCCGCCAGTGCTCTTGGAGCGGAATTGGCCCAATCAATATTCAGACCGCGAAAATCGGTGTCCCGGTCAACCGCTCCGGCCTTGCGTATCCGGTAGATGGCACCCGCGATTTCCGGTTTTGCAATTTGCGATACTGGGCAGCCATTGCGAAACCAACCGCCGGTATCGACAACCAACAGGGTGCCATTGGCGTCTTCCATCACATCCGTCAGATGTACATCCGGATCCTCGATCACCAAAAAATCTTCTTCGCGCACGTGCCGGAAGGTGGCACCCTCAGATTCCACCAACGAGCGGGTTATCTTTTGCGTATTAAAATGAGTCGTAAATAGATTTCCGGCATAATTGCCCAAACCATCCTGCGACCGGTAAAGGTTCATTCCCGAGACGGCCACGTGACCAAAGTTATGAAACTCCTTAAGCAGATCTCCGGTTCTCACAAATTCTGCCAACACCGTTTCTTGATCATAGCGGGGATACACGCCGCCGTATTGCCAGTGCACCAGTGTATCCCCACGGGGACGTCCGTACATCAGATTGATGCTGCCTACGATTTCACCTTCCGGCGTGAAGTCGATTTCCACCGGGTTGTCCATGCCGCCCCCGGCATAGATCTGAACGTCGCTACCGTCAGATTCGCACGACCAGATCCGCGAACCTTTTCCCTTGTGAATCAGCTTACCGTCTTTGTCGTAGACCTCGAGATCCTTGCGACCGTGGGACCAGAATATGCGACCGTTGGGATGGAGAAATGGGCCATGCAAATCTGCCGCATTTCCCGTATAACCAAACCCGGTAACGATTTCCTCCCGCTTATCTGCAATGCCATCGTCGTCGGTGTCTTCAAGCCTCCAGATGGATGGAGCAGCTGTCACCCAAAGCGCCCCGTCATGCCATAGCGCTCCTGACGGAAAGGTCATGTCCTTGGCGAACACCGTCGACTTATCGAAACGCCCATCCTGATTGATATCCACCAGCATTCGAATGAAGTTTGGTTTCTCTAAATCCAGTTCATTTGCATTGCGATTCACACCTGCAGCCTCGGCTACGAATAGTCTGCCGCGGTCATCGAAGTTACCCATCAGGGGGTGTCGAGTCAGTGGTGGCGCTGCTGCGACATCTACCACGAGACCATTCGGCAATGTCATGGGGGGTATAGTAACTGAGAGGTCGATTGCAGAGGCCAGTTGTCCGGATTGTTGGGCCCGATCGGCATGTCGCGTGGCAGCTTCTTTGCCCCACACGTGGTTGCGTGTTTGCGATACACCCCCGTTCCACAGGTCATATTTAGGTGAACTGTTTCGAGCGAAAAACTGGTTTAACCGTGTTTGCAGCTCGGCTTTTATTTTCGCGGCCGCCACATCTTCAATCAGGTTGTTTTGTTCATTTGGATCATCCGTCAAATGGTAGAGCTCGTCGTACCCGTCCTCGAAGCGCTCGATATATTTCCAATCTTCGGTGCGCACGCAGCGCAGCGATTCGTATTCGTAAAAGACGGTGTTGTCCCAGCTGTCTATACTCTTGCTATGCAACACCGCGGAATAGTCTCGTCCAGGTGATTTAGGGAATTCTGGCATTTTGTTTCCTAGCCCCAAGTAACTTAAGACGGACGGCATGAAATCGTAATTACTCACCATCAGGTCACTGACTCTTCCTCCTGAAATGGTCGGCCCGGATGTGCTCCTATTGGAAGCGTGTCGGAAAATAAGAGGAATGCGCATCGAATGTTCGAACGCGTTCACCGGTCGCGTGTGATCACCCATTCCCCAGAGTCCGTGCTGCCCTCCGGCCCAGCCTTGATCGGCCGCAAACACTACTAGCGTATTCTCCTCCAGTCCAAGGTCCTTGAGCTTTTGCATAACCGCACCCACTCCGTCATCGATCGCACTCAGTTCTTCCGCGTAACGGCGGATGCTCACATCGTTACCGAAGTATTGGCGATTTGAATACTGCCAGGGATGGATGGCTCCCCGTGGAAAGGAATTCAACGTTTTGTCCGCGTAGTACTCCGCGTGCCGGTTGCCCGACGATTCCATTTGATAGCGGCTGAGACCGTACGGTCCGTTGTAGGCGAGATAGAGAAAGAAGGGATTTTTTTTATTCGATTCAATGAATGTGCATGCATTGTCCGTCCACAACTGGGTCAGGTAAGTCGGCTCGTTGCGAGTCTCACCGTTTTCAATTACTTCTGCGTTGTGAAAAGTGTTGGTGCCTCCGTGCGGCATCGTGATCCAGTAATCATCCAGACCTTCTTGAGGTTTGTGATTGGCGCCCAG
>JAPUIL010000627.1 GCA_027297085.1 Verrucomicrobiota bacterium
ATAGCTGGACTTGAAATCCCTAAAAAAATGCAAGGGCGATCTCTTTGGCCGGTATTGTCCGACTCTGAAGCGAAAGAAACTCAGCGCTGCTATGCTCGTTGCGAATATTACGGCGCACTTCAAGCAGGAGGCGAAGGACTCGATTCGCATTCCGGAAGCTACGCCACCATGATCCGGGACAAGCGATACAAGCTGGCATGGTATCACGGACAAGACACGGGTGAACTATTTGATATGGAAACGGATCCAGGTGAATTCGACAACCTTTGGGACCACCCAGACTTTAAGGATATTCGGTTCGAGCTTATGAAAGCAAATTTCGACCAACTCGCATTTGCGGTGGATGTAGGACCCGAGGCGACTTCCGTCTATTAGTACCTTTTACCACTTTTCACCAAGAATGCGACCGTGCCAGAGCAGGGACGCTCTTGCCCTACATTTCAGCTATTATAGGTAGGGAAGTTACGTCCTCGCAGCGCCAATAACTGAGACTTGAGTTCAGATCCTGGAAGAGACAAAATCCGGGACTTTATTTGTCCAACTCGGTACTAGGTCTATTCGTTCAGCTCCTCAAAATAATCCGCCACGCTTTGGACTCCGGAACGCAAGCTGGTCAATACTGGAACCTGGGGATCTCCCAATTCACCAACAATCTTCGCCATGCTGCCTTGAGCGCACACCACAACTTCCACCTGATCCAATAGACCTCGAATCGCGCCCAAAACTTTCTCGTCATGAGATTGCCTATCGCCGCCGATTAGAGCCTCAAAGGCTCCTTCCACCAGGCAAGGAACAACTTCTATTTCATGCTCAAGCCGCTTAGCGGTTGCTTCGACTAATCGGCATGTCAGCCCCATGGTGGTACTGACAGTTGCCACAACACCGATGCGTTTTCCAACACGGCACGCTTCTTCTGCCATGCGGGTATCCACTTTGATTACCGGAATTCCGATTTCGTTCGCGCTTGTATCAGCGGCTTCACCAACAGATGAACATTGACTGAAAACAAGGTCAGCCCCGGACTGCTCAGCCATTTTGAAATAAGTGTTCATGCGTTCCTGAACATTCTCAGTGATGCCACCTTTGGCCATCACCTCCGGAAGCAAACTGTCATCAACGATATTTTTAACCTCCACGCCTGGAACCATTTCCCGGAACAGTGCCTGCAATGTGTCAAATATCACGAAACTGGTGTGTACGATTGTAACCCGTTTTTTAGAAGTCTTCATTACCCACGCTAAAATGTTATTTGACCATCCTTGCCCAATTTTCGGAAACACTCCATCAATTCCGGTTTTGATTCCCACCCGATTCCGGGGAGTTCGGGAGCTTGCGCCTTCCCCTCCTCTATCGCAACCAATTCTCCAAATCCACCCAGGGGCTCAAAAACTCCCGGATAGGCTTCTGTGCCGCCTATTTTGAGTCCTTGCGCTACATGCAAATTGAATAAACTGCCACCATGCGGAATGCACTGCCGCCTGGACCACCCTAATGACTCCAAATAATCCAGCATGATCACGTATTCAGGTAACCCATACGATAGGCCAGGATCCATTTGTAATAGATCGCGATCCGAACGCATGCCACCATAGCACATCAGGTTTTTCACATCCTGTTTCGAAAAGAGGTTTTCCCCCGTAGCTAACGCGAGAGGATACTCTTCAGTCACCGCTCTTAATCCGTCGAAATCCAAAGGATCTACCGGCTCTTCGAACCAACACAGCCCCAAAGGTTCAAGGGCCTTGGCCCATTCCAAAGCTTCCGCCTTTTCGAATCGTCCATTGGCATCGACCGCAACCTTTGTTGGACTCCCCACAATATCGATCACTGCATCAATCCGTTTCAAGTCTTCCGCAATTGAAACTCCACCAACTTTTATCTTTACCGATTGGTACCCGGTTTCCAGGTACGATATAATCTCATGCTGTAATCGAGCCAACCCATCGCCCTCATAATAATAGCCTCCAGCTGCGTATACAGCTACCGCTGAGTCATACTCCCCTCCATTAAATCGTTTCGCCAGAGTTCGATACAAAGGCGAATGCTCCAGTTTCCCGAGTAAATCCCAAGCAGCCATATCTACTGCCCCGATCGCGGCCGTGCGCTCACCATGGCCTCCGGGCTTTTCATTTCTACGCATCACGCTCCCCATCCTATTTGGGTCGATCAATCCGTCGGTATCATTGTATTCGGCAGGGTCAGCTACGAGAAGACGTCTAGCAAAACGCTCACGAATCATCTCGCTATGCGCATAGCGACCGATCGAACCAAAGCCAAATCCAACCATTGGACCACTGCTATCTCCTCGATCAGCCACGATCGCAACAACCGATCCGGTCAGCTCGGCAAAACTGACCGCTGCATTACAGTAATCGGCTCTTAATCGAATCGTTTCGACGAATACGTTTTCGATCCTGGTCATGGCTTCTCGAAAGGCTTGGATATCGACAGCGCATATTCAATCAGCTCATCCGCCACACGAATGTGATAATCATCGAAGGGCAGAATGGGATCTCGAACCAGTGGCGTCGAAAAGATTCCCTGCCGCCATAGGACTCGTTTATTAAAGTGAATAGAAATATCCAGATGTTGATGTGAAAACGCGATGACAGGAAGTAGTTCATTAAATGCCTGCTTAGCCTCCTCTCGTTTACCCGACGCATGACGCTGATAGACCCTGTCATAGAGATCCGGTAAAATAGTCGACATGAACGCGTTCACACCACGGTCCAAACCTTCTATCATTTGAGTGGATGCCCAACCTCCGGAAACCGCAAGCTTGCCTCCGGTTGCCTTTATGACCTCGGTATATTTAAATCCAGCCGGCGCGACCTCAACTTTCAGATGTTTGAATGCAGGAATCTCTTCAAACAGCTGAACGATCGTAACCACGGGAATACCAAAGCCTTTAAACGCCCAATCCTGAATGACAAGAAAACCGGGATTGGTTTCCGCAACTGCCATTATGTCTCGCCGGAAACTATCGTGGTCTTCAAAAGGCAGACTAACGAGGACTCCGTCGCAGCCCAGGCGAGTCAACATCTTCGCATTCTCCAGGCGCGATTCACGATCCTGAGCTGAGGCTCCACCAATGATGGGCACCCGACCGCTGACCTGATCAACCATGGTCTGGACAATCAAGGCCCTCTCCTGGTTGCTCAGCTTCCAGACCTCTGCCGCCATGGCCGGCACCAGAAATCCTGCAACGCCACAAGCCAGGTAGTGATCTACAAATCGCCGAAGCGAATCCGTATCGATCGAGCCGTCCTCTTGATAAGGAGTATTTACCGCGGCAATGATGCCGTTGATGTCCTGGCTCTCGATTTTTTCAGTGCTTTTCTGCATGCCTCACGGGATTGAAATATCGAGATTGACGACTGAAGAACAGCTTGCGGCAGAGCGGGGACGCTCTTGCCCTACCTCAAAAAGCGAAAAAGGTAGAGCCATTGCGTCCTCGCAATGCGGTAGGGAGAGCAAATGTTTCATGTTTAAACTCATCCGGTGTGGCTTGCAGATATTAGTAGGAGATCTCGCTGTGCTTTAGCACATGCGAATGTACTAGCTCATTATCGATAGTGATAACTTCGAAGCGTATTTCCGGGTCATCAATTTCCGTATTGAAATTCATAATACCGAATGAAGGCGTTTCGTTATATCCGAAAAGAGCGTCCGGCATCAAATCGTGCGTATGAATATTGGTCAGACGGCAGCTCATCATCTCATAAAGAGGATAATCCCCTTCACGCTCGTTCTTCCAAAAATCAGTGCGATGACGATCTCCGGAAAGGAGCACCACGCCTTCAACCTTATTGTTACTTAGAAACTGATAGATTTCTTCGCGTTCATTTATGAAACCATTCCAAGTGTCGCTACTGCCCGGCTTGGATTCCGACGCCCAGGCCACAGGTGATGCGATTATCTTGAAGGTTGCTTTTGAGGCCTTCAAACCGTCCAGAAGCCACTTTTTCTGCACCGGACCCAACATGGTCTTCTCATCCTTATAGGGATTCGTTCGATAGGTCCGCCCATCGAGCATAAAAACATCGACGTCGGCTATCGAAAACTGGAACCAACAACCGGGCCATTCCCGCGTGCCCTCTCCGGGATTAACCCAGTTTGTATTGAAAACGTTGACCATCGGCTGTTTCCAGTCCGGCTTGTCGCGAAAAGGTCCCATCCATACATCGTCTGTCGCCGCATCATGGTCATCCCAGATCGCATACATCGCGGTTGACTGAACCAGCTTTCTGAAATCCGGCTGAGATTGCCTGCGGTAGTAAGTATAGTCATGAAACGCTCCCGGCATTTCAGGGATGTCGATATAGACATTGTCACCCAGCATGAGCAGGGCGTCGAGCTGCCTCGAGGCGACCGTCGACCACATGTATTCATAAACAGGCGTATAACCAGCACAACCGCCAACGCCTATTTTGAACGCACTGGGCGTTCCACTCGCCGGATACGTTTTGAAAGTTCGAGGCGTATTGGATGCAACTACATCTCCATTTACCAACACTTCGTATCGATATTCTGTATCCGCTTTCAATCCACCTAACTGAACGACAGTTGTAAAGTCGGCAGCGGCATTAGCCACGCTCGAACTTTCGGATACCGAGTTCGAGGTGTTGTCATAACATCGAATCTTGACCGTGTCTTCACCCAAGGTCCTTACCCAGAAGCTGGCTTGCGAATCGGAAACCGATCCGAGCATCGGTCCATGAATTAAACGAACTTTCTGCGATTCAGCGAATGACTTGAATACTTCAGATTTGATTAGAAATTGCAACAGGTCGCGAGGTCCCGCTAAAAATCGACCAAATTCCATGCCATTTTCTAAAGCTTTCCGCATAGAATCCATCGCCTTAGAAACATTCCGCTTTTGAGCATAGGCTACGGTCAGGATGAACCAGGACTCAGCGTCAGTCGCATCTTCTTCAAGGCGAAATTCAGCTAACTCAATGGCCTGATCAACCTTGCCATCCAAAATTTCTAGCAACTGCCGTTGACCTCTACGTTTATAATACACTTCAGCAGAGACGGCGGAAAACTGCCGTCGCGTCCATTGGTTTTCACTCCCATAGTAGGCGAAATCCGAACCATCGACCCACGCATCCTCAGGAGCAAATTGGCCGTAGGTCTCGGCAATCGCCACGAGTTCTTCAGCCGTCTGAGGCTCCTTTTCTTGGGCCGGTTGACAAGCGGCTAATCCGATACAAATCGCGAGGACTGCAATAGAATAGCCTTTCTTCATAATGTATTCGCTCCTGATTGGATTATTTCTTTTGGGACGATAAAAGAACATCATTCGCCAATATCTGTGCTACCTGACAACCAGCGTTTCCTTCTCTCTGGAGAGATGCGATTATACATTTCTTCGAAAGAGGCATCCTTTAAGTCGCCGATCAGAGTATTCAAACAGAGATACTTCAATTCCTCATCAAACGATTCCGTTGTGTGCGGTGTATTCCTTGGCACAAATACAACATCTCCAGGGCTAATCGCCTGAGTGTCATCGCCTATCGTTACTTCACCTTTCCCTTCGAGAACAAAGAAAGTTTGCTCCTTTTCGGAATGAACGACCATGGCCCCTTTGTTTCCAGCCGGCCAAATCACAACCACCAATTCGATTCGCTCGGATTCTGTTCTATCAATCAACAGAATCGTTTGGTTGGGGCCGAATTCGTAAAGCTGTCCTTCACTGATTTCCGTGAAAAACTTAGCTGCATTTTTGATCTCCGCGATGGTTGACTCTGATCCAGTACTCTGAGTTTCAGCCTGCTCCCTCCGAACCGATCGTACCGTTTCGATATGCTGCTCGAAGGTTTTGTTTTCATTACTCTCATAGAGGTTAAACAGCAAATAGCACAGAGGTTCGTCGCTTGTAGTAATCGTTTGATGCTTTAAGCCGGCAGGAATATAAACCAGGCAACCTTCTTTCACGTCGTGTTGTTCATCTCCCAACTTAACGATACCGACTCCCGAGGTGACATAAAACACTTGCTCCTTTTCATCATGGAAATGAGGAGGCCCATCGAGATGAGGAGGCCACTCATTGAGTCCAACCTCAGTATTTTCGGATTCGCCTCGATCAAAGATCACAGTTATTTTATTCAGATCCGCCACTTTCAGCAGCATTCCATCTTTATAATTTTTAACTATCATAGACTCTTTGGTTTTTGTAATTAAATATTTGATACATAATTTTACGCCGCAGTGGGCGACATAGTTTAGTCCTCATGTTTTCAAGTATACCGATCGAGGGCGCGTATAGAAATCTCGCCCGAAGCGACCACACTCGGGAATACCGCGACCGGAGTCCCGCCAGCCTGATATTGGCAAATCCGGCACGCGAAAAGCGGTGTGCAAATTGACGTGGGCGATTCCCGCTTCGACTTTTTTCAAAAATTCATTAGCTTTGGTTCGGTCTTCCGTGAAGATCGATGCGGAAAGCCCGAGAGTTCCCCTGTTTGCAAGTCGCAGGCCATCTTCGAAGTCTCTCGCTCTGACAACAGGCAATACTGGAGCAAACAACTCGTCCGCAAAAACAGTCATTGATTCATTTACCTCTGTAATAATTGTGGGGGCCAGATAATGACCATCCCAACCGCTCCTCAACCTAGGTTTCTTGCCTCCACAGGCTAACTTGGCACCTTCGTGTATTGCGGTTCGTACCGCTTGCCTGGCCGACTTCAATCTCCCAGACGAAATCAACGGTCCCATTCGTGTGGATGGAATATGCCCGGGACCGACCACTATCTGCTCAGCCCGTTTGATCAAACGCTGACAAAAGTCATCATAAATGGAATCTTCCACTATCACTCTCCCCGTTCCGGTGCACCACTGCCCCGCACAGCTGAATGCTCCCACCACCGCAGAATCTACCGCAGAATCGATATCGGCATCTGCCAGAACCAACAGCGAATTCTTTCCACCCATTTCCAATTGCAGGCGAACATCCCTTCCCGCCACGGAGTTCGCAATAAGCAATCCGTTTTCAGTCGAACCGGTGAACGAGATTCCTCGCAGTGCATCATGCTTAATTAATGCAGGTCCCAGAACGGGTCCGGAGCCCAAAACCAGATTTGCAACCCCTGCAGGCAATTTCTGTGAAGCGAGAATATCGAACAAAACACTAGCCGTGGCTGAGGTATATTCAGAGGGTTTGACCACCACCGTATTGCCAAAGACCAAGGCTGGAACGAGTTTCCGCAGGATAGTGGCCAATGGAAAATTCCAGGGTGTAATTAATAAAAATACCCCGACCGGCTCATGCTGTAAATGCGCTCGAGTATCCGGTACCGCTGACCGGATTCTCTGCTTACTGGAACGCAAAGCATCCTTCAGGTGGAAACGTGAATCCGCAATTCCGGCGGCTACTTCTGCCCTGGATTCGGGCAGCGTTTTGCCATTTTCCCTGGTTATCAGCGTAGCAATCTTTTCCGACCTGGCATCCAGAGAGGCCAACACACTTTCTAGAATCTTAACGCGATGAGTCAGCGGTTTATCTGACCAAGCTGCAAAAGCGTTGGCCCCACTACCCATGGCCATTTCAGCAGATTCTTCGGATGTTTCACGATACCGGGACACCTCCTGGTTGAGCTGGCCAGGATTCCTTCTCTTAACTATACGGCCCGAATTAACGAGGCGTTTTCCATTAATGAAACTGGTATGCAATCGAAGTGCCATCACGGTCTCGTTTCTGATGTATCAGCGATCTACAAACGCCCCATCTTCAGTCCTCAGAGTATTCCAGTCTTTCTCTTGGTAGGGAAATTTCGCTGCTACCGATTCATCCAAGTCGATACCTAGCCCAGGTCTGCTGGGCGCTTTTCCGAATCCTTTCTCGTATTGGAAATGTCCGCCATAAAATAGATCTGACCAGAATGGATCCTGCCCGCTTCCTATCTCCAAAATGGTACAATTGGGCGTAGACATACAGACATGCATAGAAGCCAGGGTACTTACTTCGCTCTGCGGATTGTGTGGAGACACATCCACGCGGAATGACTCGGCCAGAATAGCAATTTTTCGCAGCTCAGATATGCCACCGACATGAACCAC
>JAPUIL010000628.1 GCA_027297085.1 Verrucomicrobiota bacterium
CCACCTGCCATGAGCTTGTCGAATGGATGCGGGAATTAAGGTTTGACCCCCTCGAAAGGAAATGGACCGTAGATGCTTATAACGACCTTAAGTGAGTGACATTCAAGTCTATACCGATATCCATAACACACTGGTTTTTAATGAGATAGAATCTGCACTTGTTAAGGTGTCGCTTGTGGCTCGGCACGAAGGCGTTTGAAACGTTTGGGTTTATTCCGGATATTCGCCCTGGTAAATTTCGTCGAGCGGCACATCCCAAGATAATTCCGTATCACTAGTCTTCTCAATTAAAACACTAGAAACTAAGTAACAAAAACAATCTGAAGGGAAAAAAGTATCCTGCGTTTGAAGTTCCGCAAAGATCTGCGCTCTATCGCCAATGGCAGCCTCGATAATCTTGAAACCAGAGCTTCGATTGAAAATTGCATGCCATGAGTCTTTGGAGTAGCGCCAAAAATCAAACGGATCATCATGCAAGGGCCACGCCTGATGAGTAACAAACATGCCTCGCGCCCCCATCCGCATAATTGTATTTAGTTCAATCGCGACCTTCCACGGCATGGCCAGGTGTTCAAACACAGATACACCAAAAACCGCATCAATCGAATTATGCTCAATTTGCAAAGAAAGAGAATGGGCATCCGCAACAACATCCACATTTGTTCCTTCCATCAGATCGACGCCCACGAATTGATGCCTGCCAGGAATTCTATCACGAAAAGTGTTACCGGATCGGGCTCGTGAACCGATTTCAACAAGGGTCAATGATTCATCCCGGCTTTCCAGCCAACTAAAAAAATCATCCTCTATCTTGAAAGCTTGGGAATCTTTTCTGCCGCTTTTTCCCACATCAAACAAGCAAATGACTGTTTTATCATTTAGAGTGAAAAATATATTCAAATCATCAATACGCCAATCCGCTCTTAATCCTGAACTCAAACACAAGATATTTGAATTAGGTTCAAATCGGAATTGTTTTTTCTTTATAAGCAGGGCGTTCGGGTCATCCGGAGCACCTGTTGAAAGTATGACCATTTTAACTTTTAATCCTTCGACCAATTCAAATCTTCCAAAGTAACGGCCGTTGAAAAACTGATGAGTCCGGGCGGTTATTTGATTTTGAGATTCCGAGCGACTGACAAGTGGAATTACTGTCGAACCACCACTTTTATATTTAAAAACAAGGTACCCTTTCGGATTAGCACGGGGAATAAGAAATTCGAAACGGCATTTGGCAGCATCCTCACCATAAAACTTTACAAGATCGGCACTCGATTTTCCGTAACCTCTAAGAGCAAAACGCTTTCCATTTTCTTCGTATCGACATCTGGATACTGATTTACCGTTTTCGTACAACCAGCCTGTTACACGGGTTTCTCCTACCCCCTTTTTAACTTCATCTACGTGATACATCGATTTCCCGGGTGGGATTAATCTCCGCTATTTATGTCCTCCACCGCGAATGATATCGAAGATGACCCAAATCCCAAAAACAAAGGAAATTAAGTAACCTAGAATACCTATGGCTGGGAAACCCAGCAAAAGTGGTTGCACTCCTGTGGTTATAATCATGGAAGATCCCATGATCAGGGCGCCAACTATGATGGCGAGTACGAGTCTATTCGCCCCCCGGTTGATGGAGTCACTCAACTCGTCCAAGCCCTTGTGGTGCAGACTCAGGGAGATGTCCTCATCTTCAATTCGCTTCAATACGCGTTGGATATTCCCAGGCAGTTCACTCATGCGGCCAAAGCCGTCACTGAAAATCCAATACAGTTTCTGGAGCACGTGTTTGGGTTGCCAGCGCTCGCGCTCCAGATCTTTAATGAATGGGGTGGCAACTTCGGCAATATTAAACTCGGGATCCAGTATTACGCCTGTCTGGTCGATAGAAATGACCGCCTTAGCCAACATAATGTAGTCGTCAGCCAAAGAGATGCCGTTGATACCAAATACATGGAGTAGCTCAAGCACGATTCGTCCTGAATCTCTGGCTTTGATTTCCGGACCGAAGCGGTCCAGGACACGGGTTATATCCATCTCAAGCTGCGAGTTATCGACAGGTTTCCTATGCCGGCCCATTCGATTGCCTCGAAATGCGATGTGCTCGACATCCCTGGCCATTACGCCCTTGAGCAAATTTGCCAAATTGAAGCGCATTTGCCGTGTCAATTGACCAACCATACCCCAATCGATAAGACAAATCCGGCCATCCTGAGTTACCAGGACATTGCCGGGATGCGGATCGGCATGAAAAAATCCGTTGCATATGATCTGATGAAACACAGACTGGCCACCGTGCCTGGCCAGCTCCTTCTTTTCCTCGGTAGTACCTTCAAACAACTCCGGTGAAACGCCCTCCACATATTCTGTGACCAGTAATTTCTCCGTCGTAAACTCACGGTATACCATGGGCGCAAACACCTGCTCTTCGTAAGGATTCCTGGCGTTGAAAATTTCGCCGTAGTTTGCTTCCCGTGTAAAATCCAACTCCGACAGCAAAGTGCGTTTGAGTTGATCAATTACCCGCGGCAGATTATAAGGACGAAGTTCTTCTAAACGATCATGCGCCTCGCGGGCCAACCATCCAAGAATTTCCAGATCAGCTGTAAGGTCTTTTTCAATGCCACTACGTTGTATCTTTAGAGCTACCAAATCACCAGAATTTTTCAGAACGGCCCTGTGCACCTGAGCGATCGAGCCACTTCCGACGGGTTTTTCCTCAAAGTCATCAAACACTTCCTCAATTTGCTTCCCCAGCTGTCGTTCCAACATGAGCTTGATCGTGTCGAAGGGTTCCGGCGTCACCCGGTCGCGAAGCTGCTTGAGCGATTCCAGCATGGGAGCGGGCAAACTATCAGACCGGGTGCTTAGGATCTGGCCGATTTTCACAAAGGTCGGTCCCAGTTCTTCCATCGCCAAGCGCATGCGCTCCCACTGACTCAGAGGGTGCTCCGATTTATTGACAAAGCGATCAATCCAGCCGGTTGGGATATTCAGCTGCGTTAGTAGATTACTAAAACCATAACGGACCAGAACCGTCAGGATTTCCTTTGCGCGAACCGCGTCGCGCAATAAAGAGAAAGGTTTCAATGCGGGAGTTTAGTCTTTTTGCTTGCCGGCAAGTTTTTCTTCCAGTTCATCAATTCGTTTTCCGAGTGCTTCCAACTGCTCGCGGGTCACCAGTTTGGCATCCTGCAGAAACTTTTCCATGGTAGAGGCAAATTCCTGCTTGGAGTTTTCCCATTCCTCCTTGCCTTGCTCCACAACTTTGTTGGCTATCGACCGTGCTTCTTCTGCATTCAACTTACCTTTTTCAATCAAGTCGCCCATTGCTTGCTCGACTCTTTCCGCTGTGATGACCGTAGCACCAAGCCCGGCTAGAAGTGTTTTTTTAATGGTATCAATCATGAGTATTTAAGGTTTACAAATAACTGTGTTCAGTCGGGAAAAAATAACAACACGGATTTCAAGAATCTAACCGCAGGTTTCTATTGTAATTAAAGGTAAACCTGATTGAGTGACCCACCCTTTCATTTTCGGGGTATTGGCCTCAAAGCATGACTCCACAAACGCCATTCGATACCCGCGCCGAACTGAAATCGATGCTTAGCCTGGCAGCGCCGCTCATCATCATTCATCTGGCCATTACAGGGATGCAGTTTGCCGACGCATTCATGGTGGCGCATTTGGGTGAAGAAGCGCTGGCGGCGATTATGCCGGCAGGGTTTGCTTATTTTGTATTGATCAGTTTTGGGTGGGGCTTTTTTGCGGTGGTAAGTACCTTCGTGTCTCAGAGTCTGGGTCAGAAAGACGAAACAGCCTGTGGCAGGTACACCTGGAATGCTCTATGGATCGCCATAATATATGGAACGTTGCTCATTCCGGTATTCTGGAATCTGGCAGTGCCGTTTTTCAGGGTAATGGGACATGCACCGCAAGTGCAGAGCTATGAAGTCGTTTATTTTCAGATTAGTCTCTACGGAGGTATCCCCAACCTGATGCTCCTGGTCGTAAGTAATTTTTTCACCGGCCTGCACCGCACCAAATATCTGCTCATTTCAGCCGTTACCGGATCATTGCTGAACATTCTGTTCAAT
Source organism: Verrucomicrobiota bacterium (assembly GCA_027297085.1). Lineage (GTDB taxonomy): Bacteria > Verrucomicrobiota > Verrucomicrobiia > Opitutales > UBA2995 > UBA2995. Next base: position 4,101 of record JAPUIL010000628.1, read on the forward strand.
TACTTCCTAATTTTCGGAGTATGGATATTCCCGGAACTGGGTGTGGCGGGCTCGGCCTGGGGCACTGTGTGCGCCACTCTATGCCAGTGTGTCATATTGTTCTGCTTATTCTGGAAACCAGAGTTTCGCACCCGGTATCACACTGCTAAACCCAACTTTGCCTGGCAGATGATC
>JAPUIL010000629.1 GCA_027297085.1 Verrucomicrobiota bacterium
GATTGTACCAATTTCGGCGACAATGCTATTCGCGCTATTCATTATACAGAACAAGCAGGATGAAACACCTTCATTTCACTCAATCCGTAGAACCGCTGCAAGGAGGAGGATTGGGTAAAGCCGCCATAGACCTGCACAAAGCATTTCTCATGTCAGGGACAAAATCCTTGTTGGTAAGCACAAAAGAGACGCCGGATGAAAAAGCTATTCCTGAATCGGTGATAGGTTTGAGGACCGGCCCCAAAAAGTGTTTTTACTCAAAGACTATCCAGCGAAAGGCTGCGGAATGGGGTAAAGTCTTCGATGTGATTCATGGACACGGGTTTTACGTATACCCGAATTGGTCCTTAGGGGCGCAGGCCCGTATTCAAGGGAAGATGCTGGTTTATCATCCACATGGCTTTCTTGAACCATGGATTTTGAACAGATCCAAACTTCCAAAGCACATCGCCTATATCTTATTTGAAAACAAGAATTTTGCTTATTCGCAATTATGGAGAGCACTAACCGAAAAAGAAGCGGATCAAATTCGTTCTTACGGAGTAACCGCACCTATAGTCGTAGCAGCAAATGGTATTCACCTTACGGAATACGATCGAGACTTTAATCCAGACTTGATTCCTGAAAAAAAGAAGAAACGAATTCTTTTTCTAGCCCGCCTTCATCCCAAAAAAGGGCTCCGCATTCTCTTGGAAATTTGGCCCGGAATAAAAAGAAATCATTCTGATTGGGAAGTGATAGTTGCCGGTCCGGATGAAGGAGGGCATAGACAAGAACTTGAATCTCTGGCATCTTCTCTGCAGATAGAAGATTCTATCAAATTCGTTGGGACTGTTTCCGGAGATACAAAACTTGCATGGCTGAAATCGAGTGACTTATTTATTCTCCCTTCATATTCGGAAGGTTTCTCGGTGGCGGTACTAGAAGCCATGGTCTGTGGAATCCCGGTGCTGGCGACAACAGGGTGCAATTTCCCTGAAATTTTCCACAGAGAAGCAGGCTGGATATGCGAGGCGGAACACGCTTCTCTGAGCAGTGCATTGATTCAAGCACTAGAATCTCAAGAAGCGGACCTGCACGCAATGGGCCAAAACGGGCGCAAGCTCGTAGAGAATAAATACACTTGGACAAAGATCGCCACAACCATTATAGATGCGACTCATGCACACAGAGGATAATTCAGTTCAATCCAAAGTTCGCCTTGATCAGTTCGATCCGAACCATGGCCTTGATCGCGGCAAATCAAAATTGACCGAGATAGTATGGTACCTCTTTAAAATGATCTTCATTCTAACTGCATTCCCTTGGCCGCAGAGTTTGAAACATTTTGTTTTACGCCTTTTTGGTGCGCGGTTAGGGAAAGGAGTAGTCATAAAACCACGTGTTAATATACATTTCCCCTGGAAACTCACCTTGGGAGATCACTGCTGGATTGGCGAAGAGTGTTTCATCTTAAACTTTGAACCAGTATCAGTGGGGAAACACGCCTGCCTCTCACAAAGATCGTTCCTATGCGGTGGAAATCATAATTTCCGGTCTCCAGAATTTGAATACCGCAATGGTCCTATAACAATCGGAGACGGAGCATGGGTTGGAGCCCAGGTTTTTTTGGGACCAAATGTCAAGTTGGGTGTCGATTGTGTAATATCTGCTGGTTCCCGGGTATTTAAGAATATGCCTGATGGAATGATCTGCGCGGGAGATCCTTGTGAACCAAAATCAAACAGGTGGAAGTAACCTTTATGCGCTGGATATGTAGCCAAATAGGCTCCCGAGAACACTATGCAATACCAAGGATCCTTCACAACCAGGATAAACTTGACTACCTACTGACCGATTTCTGGGGCCAAAATTACCCTTATTTGCGAAGGATGCCGCTGCAATCCATGAAAAAGATGGGGGAAAGGTGGCACCCGGATCTAGCCTCAGCCTCAGTGATTCACCTTGGTGTAAATCGTCTTCTCTTTGAAGTTCTATCAAAAGTGCAACGGAGCAAGGATTGGGAAATCATCCTGAAAAGAAATTATTGGTACCAGGACAAGATTCTTGCCAGAGCAAAAAACTCACTCATTCGGAAGAAGCCAGGCATATTTTTTTCCTACTCCTATAGTGCCTTGAATCTGTTAACCTGGCTTCGCAATCGAGGCTGGAGGATAGTCATAGGCCAAATGGATCCGGGTAAATTTGAAGAAGATATTGTAGCGAAAGAGGAAAGTACCTTCCCTGATTTCAATTCATTTCAGAAAAGAGCTCCGTCCAACTACTGGGCAAGCTGGAAGCAAGAAATGGACTTGGCTGAATTAATTATGGTAAATTCCGATTGGTCGAAAGAAGCCCTACTAGAGCAAGGACTTCCCGAAGCCAAAATCAAAGTTGTTCCCCTAGCCTACGGTGATCGTGTGGAGAAACAAATGCCAGATTCCTCGCCGGCACGTTTCTCGAAGGAAAGACCTCTAAAAGTACTCTTTTTAGGCCAAATAAACTTGAGGAAGGGAGTCCACTATTTGCTGAACGCCATGGAATTCCTTAAAGACTTGCCTGTCATTGTTGATTTTGTGGGTCCGATTTTTGTGGATATTCCCCAACGGTACACACCGCTTTCTGTCACATTCCACGGTCCTGTTTCTAGGGCTTCGGCTGAAAAATTTTACGCGAATGCCGATATCTTTATTTTGCCAACCCTTTCGGATGGGTTTGCTATCACCCAATTGGAGGCCCTGGGGAAGGGATTGCCACTCATTGTTTCACGAAATTGTGCCCAGTTAGTAAAGCACGGATACAACGGCTATTTACTCGATACCGTGAACCAAGAAAGCATTTCCAAAGCATTGACTTATTGTATTGAGAACCCGAAAGAAATCGAGTTGTGGGCCCAAAACAGCAAAGTGCCTGACACGTGTTCAATGGCTTCTGTCGGTCAACATTTGTCAGAAATTGATACTTTTTTATCAGCCGAAAAGCCTCGGACAGCGGGAAGTTTATAGGGGTAATACTAAATATTGTTAAAAATACCCACAGCCAATTGCCTATCCCGCTATGCGAAATAGGGTGTACTCAAATCCCGTATATTCTTATGAATCGTATCATAAAGTACTCTTTTGCGTTATCTATATTGATCGCCGCGGCTTCAAGTCCGGCAGTGAATGCAATCGCGCTAATCGACCTTCGATCCGAAAACATTGATTACATGTCAGTTGATTTGCGCTGGAAGGATAACTCTAGCTTCGGAGACCTGCAGATTCTGCAACGCAAAAAGTCTGCCGGTACACAAATCAAGACTGTCGTCCGATTCCCTCACAAAGCTGATTTTTACACAGATCTCGGTCTGGAATCTAACACAACCTACAATTACAGACTTGCAACGCGGGAGGCTAATGGGATGTCGTCCTGGGCTGAATTGACAGTCAGAACTAAAGTCAACCCTCACACCGGAGTATTTAATGTTAAAAACTTTGGAGCCAAGGGAAATGGAAGCACGAATGACACTGCCGCAATCCGAGCGGCTATTGCCGAAGCTTTAAAAAATGGAGGGACCGTCTATTTCCCAGCTGGCACGTATGCGGTAGCACCAGATCCCAAAGCTGGACATATTTTCTACATTGAGAAAGGTAATATCTTTTTTAAGGGCGAAGGACCTGATAAATCGATTATATCTTGCTATGCATCAGGCCTTCGAAATCCAGAAACAAGTTGGGATTACACTGATAGTGGAAACCTTGTGCGGGGCATGGCCTTTTTATTGCCGATGGATGTGACGACTTGGCATTCGAACTTTGTGTTTGAAGATCTTCGAGTTACTGGAAACACACGTCCTACCGGTGAAACTGCCTGGTGGACAAATGAACAGAAGGAAAACGGCTGGGATTTTAGCCATAAAGGTATTTATTTAGGATTAAAAAACGTGAATGTATTCATGCGTAATTGTGAATGGGACAACTTCCGTGGAGAAATCCTCTATTCTGGGGATGCGTGGACGAAGAAGTTTAAGTTGGTAGACTGTATAAGTACACGGATCTAACAGCAGTGCAATTTCCACCGCCGCAGATTTCGAAGCAATAAATATTGAAGTATGGGATGCAGCCAACACCTGTATTGAAAGTGCCTTCTATCATAATTTTGGTGGACAG
>JAPUIL010000063.1 GCA_027297085.1 Verrucomicrobiota bacterium
GAAACCTGGATTTCAAGGGAAAACCTGTCTGGACACCCAATGTCGACAAACGCGGTCCGGTGTTTTTGCACTTTGGCAATTGTTACCGAGGCGGCATCACCTACAATCCGGGCATCCAACGCTACATCTGGTGTCAGATTCTACCAGAGAGCATACATAAAGGTGGACCTCGTTTTCAGGGAGGGTTCGGTATCTATGAAGCACCCGAACCATGGGGACCGTGGCGTACCGCGTTTTTCACTACCGAATGGGATGTGGGTCCGGGCGAGACATCAAACTTCCCTTCTAAATGGATGAGTCAGGACGGCCGAACGATGCAACTTGTATTTTCAGGCGACGACTTCTTCTCAATCCGAAAGGCTCAGTTAATAATAAATCCAAATTACAACCCGTAATTCGTTATAGGCATGAGAAACTCCATAATCACTGGATTGGCTAGCTTCAAAGATGTTACATTTACTGCTGTGTTTTTAATATTGGGATTCGGCTTTATCGCGCAGTCAGAGATCACTCAAAACGACCACATGGTGGCGATGGATGATGGGGTAAGGCTCAATACAACGGTTTTCGTGCCGGATGGAGAAATACCGAAATCAGGCTGGCCGGCAGTTATATTCGTACACGGGCTTGGTTCAGGAAAATACCTGAGCGCTGCCAAGCCATTTGCTAAGTTTGACTACATAACATTGGCCTATACTGTTCGCGGTGGTGGCCAACAAAAGGTTAGCGAACGATCGGAGGGAGTATCGACTATGGCCGGCCCACGAGAAGTGGAAGATTTGAAGGGCATCATTTCTTGGCTTAAAAAATCCTATCCGGTTAATCCAAAAGCGGTAGGCATCACTGGACCTTCTTTGGGTGGCATTCATAGTTGGATGGCGGTAGCTCATGACATGGGTGTGGCTGCATCTGTCCCGCAAAACTTTCCGGTATCTTCAAATTACGCCATGCTTCCGGGTGGAAATATTCACCCAAGGTTCGTCGGCATTCCTCGATCCAAAAGCACGCCACTAACTCCGGAGTTGTCGCAACTCATCAAACACCTGACCATCAATTATGATACTCAAGGCGTGATCGATTTCATGATGGAAAGAGGGGAATTTGCTCAGCAAATCGAGGGAGAAAAGACACCCATCCTGGCGCTAGTAGCCTGGGAAGACCACTGGGGGAGTAATTCCGCTATCGAAGCCATTGCAAAGCTCAAAGGACCAAGAAAGCTATACCTGGGAACAGGAGGCCATGGCTCATCCACGGTTCCTTCAGAAATTAAATTTCGTAATAATCTGATTCGCAGCTGGTTTGATCGGTATTTAAAGGGAGAAAGAAACCGCATCGATAAAGAACCGGTGGTGGAAATTGCTTTGCTCGACACTTGGGAACACATGCAGTTTGCCATCTTTCCCCCTCGAGAAGTTCACAAAAAAGTTTCCTATCCGAAAGGTCCTACTCCGGGTGAGCTCGCCAATGAACCAGCCGCTACCAATAGCTATCACCTGATCCATTTACCTAAAGGCAAGGTGGGATTGGCAGATTTGGCAGAGGGGCGAATCAGCCTGCGCCCTGAAGGATTGCTTAAAGAAATTCCGCTTTCATCCGTTAGCTGGAAAATGACACCTGAAAAAAACTCCCGACTGGTCATAGGCATTCCAAAGTGCCGCCTAGAGCTAAGCAGCAAATACCCACGCTTCCAAGTCGCGGTACGATTGTGGGATGTAGATCCCTCAGCCAAAACTCGCCGTTTGTTTTCGCGAGCCGCTCAATTGGTGGAAGTCAGTAATTCCATGAAACCACAGATTATCGAATTCGATTTGGCTGCCATTGGCTACCGCATTCAGGCTGGAAACCACATCGAACTTGAGATCTCGAATCTCGATATGGATTGGGACAAAACGAAAAATACCTGGTATCGCGTTCGCTCGATTCCACTATTCCAAAAAACGCAATTTCAAGTTCACGCCGGTAGTGATACCTGGATACAAATACCTTTTTTGGAAGACCATAACTAAAACCAACTTAAAAGAGAAAACTCATTTTAACCCATTGGGCTTGGTATAGAAATAATCGATACACTCTTATGCTTAGAATACATATATCCATCCTTGCCTTGGTTGTTTGCGTATCATCGAGCATCTTCTCTCACCCAGGGACTCATGGCACTCAACGTATTGCTCCAGACAATCAAACCGTTCCTCTCGATATTGGATCCGTCCCGGATATTCCTAAGGACCAACTCGTTATCCTTGTAGCCCGCGTAATTGATGCCGACACGGGTGAACCCATTCCTCACCGAGTTCGTATCACCGATCACCAGGGCCGTTACTATCCACCTCTCGGACACAGCGAACTGGGAGAGATAGAAGGCCATGTAGACAACGCCACTCTTGAACCCGACCTGGTCAACCGAGGCAACCGGACCTGGGCCATGATCGAAGAAGGAACCTTTACTGTCTACCTCCGTGCTATCGATGGCTACACCCTGCGTCTTGCACACGGTCTCGAATATGACCGTCCCGAAATCTCGCTGCAACTGAATGGTAAGGCCGGCCAAACGATAAAACGGATCATCAAACTAAAACAGGGCATAGACATGCAGGCTCGGGGTTGGATGAGTGCTGATTCGCACGTGCATTCGCTCTCCCCTGAGGGAGCGCTGCGACAGATGAAAGTTGAGGATGTCGACTACACCAACCTCATGTTCATCGGCCCCAAGCACCCATTGTTTACTCGGGGATTTGTGACCGGGATACCCCACCCGGTTTCCACGAAAGACCGAATCGTCTATGTTTCCCAGGAAGTCCGCGACATGAACCAGGGACACATGACCCTCATGGGCATGAGCGATCCCATCGAACCCATTCTGGTCTATACCGGCACTGGCAAAACTGAAATCGTACCATTACCAAACGAGCCGCTCAACTGGCAGGTCACCCAACGCATGCACGACCAGGGCGGACTGGCATTCCATGCTCACTACCTTTTCTGGCCCGGACATGGTTCTGCCGTTGGTGGTGCACTCAGTCTGCTCGACGGACTCGAATGGACCAGCACAGACATTGTCAATAACCGACGACGAACCCGGCAAGGCTTCTCCATCCCAGGTTATGAAACGAATCCCACTGGAGCTGATTCCGGCAAACTCTACTACCGCATGTTAAACTGCGGAGTGCGACTTCCTCTGATTGGTGGCACGGACAAAATGTCGGCTGCTCGCCCCATTGGTTCTGTGGCCCGAACATACGCAAAGGTCAAGGAATGGACTCACGACGGATTGCTCACCGCAATTCGGGATGGCAATACGTTCGTCACCAACGGCCCACTGTTGGCACTAACGGCAAACAACCAACCCATCGGTTCCGACCTCCAATTTACCGGCTCCGGATCCTTTACCATAGACGTACATGCCGAGTGCTTCAGCCAACGCCCGGTCAACTTTATCCAGTTAATTCAGGACGGACAGGTGGTTACCGAAATGCGCGGCGATGACGTTCAGCAACAGACAAACGTAATCCACCAACTTAGCTTTAACCGTTCCGGTTGGATAGCATTGCGCGCCGGACACGACACACCCGATCCAGAAGACTGGTGGGGTTATACTATGGCGGCACATACAAGCCCTATCTATGTGACTATCAACAACGAGCCTCCTGCCAACGCCGCATACAGTCCCACCGC
>JAPUIL010000630.1 GCA_027297085.1 Verrucomicrobiota bacterium
GCATCGATCCACATTTCCCAATCTTCGCCACCCATAACAGCGATCGTGTCTTCTATGTCCTGATCCGTTGCCGGTTCGAGGGTCACATCCTTTATGATATTTTTGTCCGTATCGAGGGTCGGTCCCACAAATGTTTCACCGATCGGTTTGAGAGTAGATTTATGGATGGTTCCGGTTTTTGGATGCTCCCTGCGCGGAGAAGCAAGGCTGTAGACAACTAGATCAACAGGCCCAACGTCGTTTTTAAGTATTGAAATAACTTCCTCTTTAACCGAATCGGAAAAAGCATCCCCGTTTACGCTCTTCGCATACAAACCAGCTTCTTTGGCCTTCTTCTCCATAGCCACTGAATTGTACCAACCCGCGGAAGCAGTGCGTCCGTTCATGGACGGTCGTTCAAAGAATACACCCACTGTCGATGCGTTGCTCCCGAACGCTGCTGCAATCCTTGCCGACAAGCCATATCCTGTCGAGGATCCGATCACTAGAACCTTTTTGGGTCCTTCATTTATGAGTCCCTGGCTTTTGACATAGTCAATTTGTTCCTGAACATTGATTGCACAGCCGTCCGGATGGGCCGTAATACAAATAAAACCGCGTACTTTGGGTTTGATGATCATAGAAATTATGGGGTTGGAAAAGCAGCTAAGGTTGGATTTTTGAGTCTACGGTTTCAAGGCGATAATTTATTCAGATTTCCCACTACTCACTCCTTCGAATTAAAGGAGCAAACGCATCCAACATGAGTTCAAATGCCCTGTCGGAGTTTAGCAATCTATCTACCAGATATACCTTAGCCTCCGTGGAGGCTTCGTGGTCTATGACTAATTGGCCATGCCTTTCGCTTTCCGAATCGGTTACCACTCGAAGATTCATCCATTTTCCTCGATACAGGTCGGGATCCAGTAAATAGAGTAACACGTTTTCATCGTGAAAGACCGCTCCCTCAAGGTCAAAACTTGGTTGATCCAAATCCTCGACTGCACGCATGATCTGAATTATCTTCTCTCCCAAGCCGTCTCCGAGTCGTTCGGCTGCCATTACTTGTCTGGGTGAGGTGAATACAAATTGATGAGTCAAATCCATGGGAAATAGAATGACCTTGACTCCACAATTTAGCACAAAATCGGCCGCATCCGGATCCATGTAGAAATTGAACTCGGCAAAGGGTGTAATGTTTCCCTGAAGCCCTTTAGGTCCTATTGGACTTAGACAACCACCCATTACAACGATGCTCTCAATCTTACTTTTCAATTCAGGAGCAGCATCTATCAACAAGGCCAGGTTGGTCATAGGTCCAGTGGCACAAATAGTGATTGGCGAGCTCGCCTCCTGGAGAATTTGTTTCAACCATTCAAAGGCAGGTATTTCAGAAGGTTGAGTGATGGGATCTGGAATTTCCACACCCCCTAGACCATTTTCACCAAAAGCATTGTCTCCCTGCTTGGAGTCTATTTTCCACGGTTTGGATGCACCTTCATATACCAGGACATTGGCTCCGGGTTTATAGTCTGTCGCCAGGCAAGCGTTTTGTGTAGCCACCTCAACTGGAATGTTTCCATGGCAGGTCGTTATTCCAAGCAGATCAATAATATCAGGTCTACCCAGGGCCATTAAAGTCGTAATGAAATCATCCCCTCCATGATCTCCATCGTGGATGATGGAAATACGTCTTTTAACGGTTTGGCCTGACGAATCGTCCTCTGAAGTCATCGAGAAATTGTCCTCCATTGTATACCGTCTGTCCTCTCACCAGCGTCCTTAGCACTCGGAATGGTGATGTGGTTCCGAGATAGGGTGAGTGAGGGTTTTTATAAAATAGACTTTCTTTAGAAACCGGCTCTTTATTATTGAAATCTGCGATACAAATATCTGCATCCATGCCTACGGATAGTGAGCCTTTCTCCGAAAGGTTAAAACGCTGGGCTGGCTTCTGGCTGGTCAAAATAGCTACGGAAGACAGAGGCATTTCCAGCTGTTTGTGAAGCAGACTGTAGGTGATGGGTGTCGCATGTTGCAGGCTTGAAATTCCTCCCCAGGCCTTAAAAAAATCACTGCCAGTCTTCAAGCTCTCCGGACAGGGTGAGTGGTCAGATCCGATGGTATCTATTTCTCCGGTACGCACCTTCTCTTTCAATTCTTCGACTGTAGAGGTATTTCGTAAGGGTGGGGCGCACTTAGCGACAGCTCCAACCGATTCCAGAATGTCCGATGTCAGACTCAGATAATGAGGACACGTTTCCACCGTGACGTCCAACCCGGCCTGCTTGGCTTCACTGATAAGTGATATGCCTTCCGCACAACTGACATGCACAATATGAATCGGGCATCCTGTTTCTCCAGCTATATCGATGGCCATTCGAATTGCCAGAAGCTCTGCTTCAATCGGCCTGGAGTTTAAGAAAGCCGTTGAAGAAAGATCCCCGATTTCTTTTTGCTGGCGCGATAATTTTGCGGTTAAAGCTTCGTCCTCCGCGTGCAGTGCCAAGCGCATACCCGGCAATCGTGCAATGACGTACATCCCCTTTCTCAGAGCCGGTTCATCTACCCGGGGAAATTCGGCCAGGCCGCTATTGGCCATAAAGG
>JAPUIL010000631.1 GCA_027297085.1 Verrucomicrobiota bacterium
GTCGCTTCGCTCCTCGTGATGACGGTACTCTAAAAAAAAGAGAGCGAAAGGCGACCCCGCAGCCCTGCACCTAACCGGCGAAAGTCTCAAGAACTTTGTAGGCGAGGAGGCGCCTGTAGCCCGCGCAGGACCCCGCAGCCCCGATGTTTTTTATCGGGGCGAGGAGGCCGGAGCGGCCATAAAAACATACAGAAAACAAAAGCGGAAGTGTAAATCACGCCACAGGTAAAATGATATTCACGACGTAAACTCTAAAGAATCATAAGCCAAAGGCCAAAAGCTAATGACCAAGCGCTTATTTTTGGTTGCAATATGACAAAAATATTATTAAGTTTCAAGTCCAACTTTTCGGGAGATGATGGATGTCCGGCCATTCCAAATGGAGTACGATAAAACGTAAGAAGGGTAAAGCCGACGCCGAACGCGGTAAAATTTTCACTCGCCTGATCAAGGACCTTACCATAGCTGCCCGGGAAGGCGGTGGGGATGAGAATGCGAACCCTAGATTACGGAGCTCCGTTGCCGCGGCTAAAGCCGCGAACATGCCATCAGCAAATATTGAACGCGCTATAAAGAAAGGCACCGGCGATCTTCCAGGTGTAGTTTATGAAGAGGGCGTGCTCGAAGGATATGGTCCGGGCGGAGTCGCCCTTTATATTGAGTTCTTGACGGATAATCATCGGCGTACCGTGGCCGACGTCCGCCATTTCCTCAGCAAGCATGGCGGCAATTTGGCCGAGTCGGGCGCGGTCGCCTGGATTTTTGAAAAAAAAGGACTAATCACCGTGCCAAGCAGCGGTCTCGATGAAGATGAGCTGCTTATGATTGTCCTGGATGCGGGAGCAGAGGATTTGAGGAGTGAGGACGATACCTTTGAGATCACAAGTGCCGCTCATGATCTCGAGAATGTAAAGGCTGCCTTACAGTCGAACAACATTGAATTTGAGTCAGCCGCTTTAACGATGTATCCCAAAAATACCGTCAAGGTGGAAGGAAAGAGAGCTGAGCAATTGCTGAAACTCATGGATGTTTTGGAAGACCACGAAGACGTCCAGAACGTCTATGCGAATTTCGAGATGGATGTGTCCGTCATGGAGCAATTAGGGTAAGGATGTGCGCAAGAATAACTTGCTAGAGACTTCATGACTTTGTTTAATCAACGCACCTCCGCGTTGAAAAGCGATGTGATCTTTGCTAGACAACATTGCCAAATTAATATGCACTGCCATTAAGAGGTTAGTAAGTGTCAATGCGCATTCTTGGGGTGGATCCCGGAACAGTGGCCTTAGGTTATGGTGTGGTTGAAAAGAATGGCAGCGACTGCCGGGCCTTGAAGTTTGGGTGTTTGAAGCTCTCTTCCAAAGTGCCGTTCCCAACTCGCCTGAAAAGAATCTATGACGAGATCGTCAGGGTTATAAACGAATTTCAACCTGATCAATTCGCCGTTGAAGATCTCTTTTACGCCGAGAACGTAAAGGTGGCGCTTAAGATGGGGCACGGACGCGGCGTTGTCCTTCTCGCTGCTGTCAATCATGGTATCCCAACCGCCGAATATTCACCGCGGGAAATCAAGCAATCGGTTGCTGGAAACGGCGCCGCTTCCAAGGAGCAGGTCCAAAGAATGCTGCAGCACCTTTTGATGTTGGATGGTCCACCTGAACCTTTGGACGCCTCCGATGCCCTTGCCGTGGCAATGTGTCACTTACACCGCATGGAATCGCCGATATGATTGCACACCTGCAAGGGACAATCGCGGAGAAGACGCCCACACGGACCATTGTAGATGTCCATGGCGTTGGATTCGATCTGTTGATTCCGATCACCACTTTCAAGAAACTGGAGGCAGTCGGAGAAGCTACCAAACTTCTGACGTATCTGCATGTACGCGAAGATGCCTTGCAACTTTTCGGGTTCTCCACCATCAAAGAGCGATGGCTGTTTCTAAATCTGCTTTCGGTTTCCGGCGTTGGACCTAAGTTGGCGTTGAGTATTTTGTCCGGGTGTGAGGCAGAGGAGCTCAGACGACTGGTGACCACCGAAAATATTTCCGGATTGACCAGGTTGCCTGGAGTGGGAAAAAAGACAGCTCAACGTCTCGTGATTGACCTGAAGGAGAAAATGGCGAAAATGCCCCTGGGAACCGATGAAATTGAATCAGAAATAGTTGAAGCCGATGTCAAGTTTGATGAAGCCGTGCGGGCTCTGATGTCGCTCGGGTACAATCGCAATGTGGCGGGGCAGGTGGTCACGCCGGTGGTCCGAAGCCAGGCGGATTTGCCACTGGATGAGATTATCAAGAAAGCACTGCAATCCATGTAGGGCACCGGAGCAAGTATGGAAGATCATAAGGGAACCGAATTCAGGGCGACCACGCCGGAAAGGATAGAGGGCGAGAAGGATCTCGACAACGGTCTACGGCCCCAGGAGCTGGGAGATTTTGTCGGTCAGGACATGCTCAAGGATAATCTAAAGGTTTTTATTCATGCGGCTACGGAGAGGGGAGAGGCGCTCGATCATGTCCTGTTTTACGGGCCGCCAGGGCTGGGTAAGACAACGTTGGCAAATATCATTGCAAGCGAGCTCGGAGTAGGTATCATGACCACTTCCGGACCGGCGCTAGACAAGCCCGCCGATCTTGCCGGGCTGCTCACAAATTTGGGGGAGCGGGACGTTCTTTTCATCGATGAGATCCACAGACTCAACCGCGTTGTTGAGGAATACCTGTATCCGGCCATGGAAGACTACAAGCTGGACATCATCATTGATAGGGGAGCCAATGCTCGCAGTATCCAGATTAAGTTGCCGCAGTTTACCTTGGTGGGGGCAACGACAAGAGCTGGCCTTCTTACCTCACCTCTCAGGTCCAGGTTTGGCGTTGTTAACAGGCTCGATTTTTATGATCCGGAGCAATTATACATCATAGTCCTAAGATCTGCCAAGATTCTGGAAGTAGAAATCGATGAGAAGGCCGGAATGGAGATTGCCCGACGGTCCCGCGGAACCCCCAGGATCGCGAACCGGCTGCTGCGAAGGATCCGCGATTTTGCACAAATCGAGGGAAACGGTACCATCACTCATGA
>JAPUIL010000632.1 GCA_027297085.1 Verrucomicrobiota bacterium
CTCAATTTGCGGATGCATGCATTTTTATTTATCCAGGATATGAATGGAAATATGTAGACGCGCTCATCACCAATTTTCATCTTCCAAAGAGCACATTACTCATGTTGGTCAGCAGTTTCGCCGGCAAAGATTATGTACTTAAATGCTATCAGGAAGCCATTCGTGAAAAGTACCGTTTTTTCTCCTTTGGAGATTGTATGCTTATTGAATAATTACCTTACTTTTTGGCTATGAACATCGATGTATTTGATAATCCAAACCCAACTCGCGACTTTGTTATTCAGCATGTAGCCGAAGAGTTTACATCGGTCTGCCCGGTTACTGGACATCCTGACTTTGGGAAAATTATTCTGACTTACATTGCAGATGCGACTTGTATCGAGTTGAAAACCTACAAGGAATACCTGCAAGGTTACCGGAATGAGGGAATTTACTACGAAGCGGTAACCAATAAGATTCTGGATGATCTGGTAGAACTCTGCTCACCTAGGTGGATGAAGGTTGAAACTGTCTGGACTGGCAGAGGAGGCATTCACTCCACAATTACTGCTGAGTACAAGAGAGAGTCCTAGGCGAATGGCTAAGGAGTTTATTGATAAATATCGAAGCGAGGCCGGTGTCGGGGTCATACCTTGCAATCGCCGTGCCTAGCCATAGCCTTTCAAGGCGACGGCTGGTGCATGCCACCTGCCCTGAGCTTGTCGAAGGGATGTGGGATTGAAGGTTTGACCCCCTCGAATGTAATGGGCCGTAGATTCGCCCGTAGCCGCCTATCGGTGGGCGTTTTCAGTCAGATTTACAGTGGGCTTGCTGCGTACGTCTTCTTCATCCACCCGGTATAGTTTATGCAGCTGGTAACCCGCGCGATAAAGGTGCTTCCCTTCCTTTACACAAGCGTTGATCAAACCAAGTATTTTCGGATCAGCTCGCTTGGACCACTCCGGGTGCAACCAAATGGGGCGGTCGATAAATTGTTTTCCGATTTCTTGTTCCCAAAGACTGACGGCTTCGGAGGAATCTACTATCAATTTAAATTCATCTGCCTGTTCAATGCAGCTTTGTATTGGCTTCTTCCATACCTTAGGACTTACAGTTATCCAATCGAAAGTACCTTGTACTGGAAATGCCCCGGATGTTTCCAGGTGCACTGTCATGTCTGCATTCTGAAGTGCATCAGTCAGTCCTGACAAATCGTGAATACACGGTTCACCTCCGGTGATAATCACCAACTGTGGTTTTTGTTCTGTGGCTTCGGCGACCAATTCCTCAATGGTCCTTTTTTCAATTCTCTCAGGAATATGGCCGGGATGCCAGGTTCCCGCGGAATCACACCAGGGGCAGTGGACAGGACAGCCAAAAAGTCTTATGAAAAATGCGGATTTACCCATGTGGCAGCCTTCGCCCTGCCAGGAGAAGAAGGTTTCATATATGGGCAGCCTTTTCATGGACGGTATTCGGCAGTGTTTTTGGAATCCTCAAGTATCTCCACTGACAGGAGTTGGACGCGGTCTCCATGGTGTTGTTTCAACAGTGGAGCCACAAAATCGAAGGTTTGTTTGGCCAGACCTTCCGCCGAACAGCATTCCACTTTGCAGGCTTTGAAAAGTTTGGGAAAAGCTATTAGCAAAGCTTCGCTTTCGAAGTCTCTCTCGTTGTAGACGTAGGCATGGTCAAACTTGTCATCGAGCCACCGCTTGATGAACTTCAGCTCCCCGAAATCCACCACGAAACCTTTATCATTCAAGGCTTTGCAACCAAAGGTAAACTTAAACGACCAGTTGTGCCCGTGGATAAAACTGCAATGTCCTTCATGCTTGTGCTGCCGATGAGCGAAGGGGATATCTGAATACGTTTTTGAACAGGTATACATCTTTGAACAATGTCGTTAATTGTGGTTATTCCCAGAATATGCGGGCGACCAAAAGGGATCGCGGCGTAAAGCCGCTTACAAGAATGAATTCGAAAACTGTAGGAGTGGCTTCATGCCGCGATTCAGAAGACTTTTGAATTTTCGATGATTCCATTTTGCCTACAGCCTCCAATCGTTTTCTATCATGGCCTGCAATTCAGGGGCTTTTTCATCGTAGAGAGTTGGATCCTCTACGCCCGCCAGATGAAAGGCTTCACGCCGTTCGATACAAGTGCCGCACTTTCCGCAATGGAGTTCTTCGCCCTCATAGCAGGACCAGGTTTTTTCAAATGGCACTCCCAGCTCAGCGCCCCGTTTAACGATATCGGCTTTGGTGAATTCAACAAACGGGCGGTTGAGGTAAATTTCCTGCCAGTCGGCAAGGCGGATCGCTTTATCGAGAGCTGCGGCAAATTCTTCGCGACAATCCGGGTAGATGGCGTGATCCCCGGCGTGAGCGGCATAGGAAACGGATTCCGCTTTTTTAGAAATGGCCCAAGCGGTGGCGAGAGCTAGCAATATCATGTTTCGGTTGGGAACGACCGTGGATTTCATAGCGTCTTCCTCGTAGTGGCCGTGCGGAATTTTTAAATTCTTGTCGGTCAGGCTCGAACCTCCGAGTAGTTCGTTTACCGATGTCAGATCGACCTCCCGGTGGTCAACTCCGAGAATGTCTGTAATGGTCCGCGCGCACTCCAACTCCTTCATGTGGCGTTGTCCATAATTGACGGACAAGGATGAGACGTCTGCGCCGGCAGTGTGGAGATGGTAGAGGAGGACGGTGGAATCCAGACCTCCCGAATAAACGAGTACAGTTTTCATGAAAATTCAGTGGTTTATTGCTTGGGTGCAACGCCTGGGAATTTTTAGCAGGCTCGGGAGACCATGGTACTTGGCATTGCTTTGGCAACTCTAATTTGGAGGGACGAGGGACGAGGGGCGGAGGGCGAGGGACGAGGGGATAGTGAAACATGTCGAGGGGCGATCCGCCTCCGCCATAAAGGCTGTGGCGAGACTGGAGGGGACGAGGTGACTAAATTGGAGGAAGAGTAGGAGGAAGAGGAAGAGGAAGAGGCTGGAGGGGACGAGGGATGGGACTGGAGGGAAGGGAAGCTAAGGATCTTGATCCTGATCCGAATCGTACTATTAATCCTAATCAAATTTTCCTTAAATCATGGAATCCACCGTAGCACTCACTGATCAATGCCGACAAAAAGCCCTGGAGCTAGGGTTTGAGGTTTGTGGCTTTACGTCTGTTGATGTTAAGCTTCGGGGAGAATACTACCTTAAATGGATTGCTGAAAAACAACACGGCACCATGAGCTGGATGGAGCGAAACAACGAACGCCGTCTGGCTCCCCGCAATATTTTACCTGAAGCCAAATCCATCCTGATGGTGGGGTTGAACTACTACCAGGACGATCCGGATATGCGTGGAAAAATGGCTAAATACGCGCTGGGCAAGGATTACCACAAAATCATCTACAAGCGTTTAAAAAGGCTTTGCCGCTGGATGCAGGAACAGGGTGGGGTGCAAAAACCTTATGTGGATACCGGCCCTCTGTTGGAGAAACCCATTGCGGTTGAGGCTGGCTTGGGCTGGATGGGCAAGAGCACCTTGTTGCTGCATCGGAAATTCGGCACTTTCCTTTTTTTGGGCGCTATTGTGACTACTCTGGATCTTGAAGCCGATCCGGTTGAGCAGGATCATTGTGGGTCATGTACCCGTTGTTTGGATATTTGCCCGACCAATGCCTTTCCGGCGCCCTACAAGCTGGATGCCACACGTTGTATTTCTTATCTGACGATTGAGCACCATGGTTCAATTCCTCTCGAATTCCGAGAAGCGATCGGTGATCGGATTTACGGTTGCGACGATTGTCTCGATGTTTGTCCCTGGAATCGGTGGGCCCGAACGACGCGTGAGTCACGGTTTCTCTTCGCTGGCTTGCCGGATTTAACTGAAACGCTTGCCTGGGATGAGACCGCCTTTACCGAGCGTTTTCAAGGAACTCCCATTACTCGTCTCAAATTACCCCGATGGAAGCGAAATGTGTGTGTGGTCCTCGGTAATATTGGAACTTTATCCGACATACCTGCGCTGAAACTACTAGCCGGAGGAGACGATCCCATGATCGCCGAGCATGCAATGTGGGCTATTGAAAGGATCCAGTCCCGGAATTCTCAAAGCAAATGAGCAGAGACATTCTTTTTTCAGACGAAGGAGAAGAGGCTGGGCCCTTTGTGTTCGACGACAAGGTTGTTCGAGTTTTTCAGGACATGATTCAGCGATCCGTTCCAGGTTATGAAATGTCTCTTTCCATGATTGCGCTTATAGCCCGGAGATATGCCCAGCCCAATACGCGTGTCTATGATCTTGGCTGTTCTTTGGGCGCTTCGAGCCTGGCATTGGTTTCTGGCAACCCGGTTAAGGATGTTCAATTGATAGGGGTGGATAATTCTGAAGCTATGTTATCCCGCTGTACCGAAAATCTTGAGCAGGCACATCTGGATTGCGAATGGCAACTAGACTGTGAGGATATTCTGGATACGGAGATTAAGAACGCATCCATTGTGATTTTAAATTTTACATTGCAGTTTATTCCACTGGAAAGGCGGTTGGCGCTACTATCGAACATTTACCAGGGTATGGTTCCTGGAGGAGTGCTTCTTGTGTCTGAGAAAATTGCCTTCGATGAACCTGGCATTCAGCAGTCAATGACGGAACTTCATTTGGACTTTAAACGTGCGCATGGGTATAGCGAATTGGAGATCAGCCGGAAGCGTTCAGCGCTTGAAGATGTGTTAGTCCCGGAATCCATGGAGGATCACAAGAAACGATTTGATGAGGCTGGGTTCGTTC
>JAPUIL010000633.1 GCA_027297085.1 Verrucomicrobiota bacterium
TTGATGACCAGCTGGGATATGAGACACAAAAAGCAGACGTATCGAACCACTATCTTTCGGATGCCATCAATGCCCTTCTTAAAGGTAAGCTAATCAAAATAGATAAGACAAATACGAAAGGGTGCCTCATTTATTTTGAAAACATGACTTCAAATACAACAACAGAAATATCTTATGGCAAGGAAGTAGTCTCTATTCTAGAAAATAAATGTATCACCTGCCATCGAGAAGGAGGGATTGCTCCTTGGGCGATGTCGAGTTATAGGAAAGTGAAAGGCTGGGGGGCAATGATTCGTGAGGTGATTCGGACAAAGCGTATGCCACCTTGGAATGCTGACCAGAATTACGGAACATTTTCAAATGACTTTTCCTTGAGCGTCAAGGAGGCGAGAACTTTAGTCCAATGGATTGAAGCTGGAATGCCACGGGGTGGGGATGATGACTCCTTGCCGCAACTCGATACTAATACTACACCTGAAGGCATGTGGCCTTTAGGGAAACCAGATTTCATTGTTCCTATCAAAAAGCAGGATATTCCCGCAACAGGCATTCTTGAATATAGGTATGTTACGGTGCCGTTGGATTTAGAGGAAGAAGTCTGGATTCGCGCAATCGATATACGTCCAAGCAATAGAAAAGTCTTGCATCATGCGGGTGCGCAGATCGTCTATTCAAAAGGAGTTCAGAAAGAACAATTCCAGATGCTAGGAGGACGTCGTCGTTTATTGGGCGTTTTTACTCCTGGTAGTCAGGAGTTGCCGTTTCCTGAAGGGACAGGCAAAATCATTCCAAAAGGATCTCAAATCCTTTTGGTGCTTCATTATACCGTTACGGGAAAACCCGAAATCGATGAGCCGAAAATTGGCTTGTATTTTCATAAGGAAAAACCCTTAAAAAGACTTAGAACCGCGCGAATTCTTAATAAAAAGTTTAAGATTCCTCCCGGAGCTCCTGAGCATGAAGTGGTGGCAACGCGCACGTTCAAACGAGATATCCTGCTGTATGAGATGAAACCGCATATGCATTATCGGGGACGCTGGGCAAAAGTCGAAGCGCATTATCCTGACGGTTCAAGCGAGGTTCTGCTATCGGTGCCCGATTATAATTTCAATTGGCAACACTCCTATCGCCTGGCACAACCGAAGAAATTACCGTCCGGAACAACCCTTATCTGTAAGGGCGCATTTGACAATTCGCCACAAAATCCAGCCAATCCTAATCCCAAAAAATGGGTCATGTGGGGGCAGCAAAGTTGGAATGAAATGTTCGGGATTCAGATCCATTACACTGAAATAGACGAGGCGGAGATATCTGCATTAGATCCTTAAATTCGTTGCCGTATAGGTTCGGTACCCCAAGAAGTCACAATTTTTGCGTTTTATATTCTCTATAGAAGAGAGCAAAATGAAAAGCGTCCCCTTTCGGGTTTGTTGGCGACAACCCAAAATAACGATCCTCGGTTAGGCGCGCTGCCAACACCGGTCCTACTTTGAAAGGATAAATGATGAATCGACGGGAGTTTATCAAACTCACCACTGCCAGCGCAATGACACTTGCGCTATCCCATTGTTCTTACGAAAAAGAAAGAGACAAACTCAAAAAGGAAGCGCCAAAGGATGCACCAAATGTGCTCTTCATTGTGTTAGATGATCTGAATGACTGGATTGGATGCATGGGAGGGCATCCCGATGTAAAGACCCCTCATTTGGATCGCTTGGCTCAGAGAGGAGTGTTATTCACCAACGCTCATTGCACTGCGTCACTCTGTAATCCGTCGCGGGTCAGTGTTCTCACGGGGCTGCAACCCTCAACGACAGGAGTCTATGACAATAGCCAGCCCTTCCGGCTCGCTCGTCCTGAAGCGGTGACGCTTCCCCAGCACTTCATGGCTCACGGCTACTGTGTCAGTGGCGCCGGTAAGATTTTCCATATATCTCGTCCCGATCCGGACTCGTGGAACGATCCGGGATCGTGGCATAAGTATTTTCCCTCAAAACTAAAAGAAATAAAGTCCAATGACCCGGCGCTGAAGATTCCGCTTTCCGACAAGGTATCAACGGATAGCTATCACGCCTGGGGTGCCGTCGATTTGGAAGACGATGAGATAGTGGATGGCATATTCACCAACTGGGCAGTTGAGGTATTGGGCCAGAAACACGACAACCCATTTTTCCTCGGTCTGGGCCTCATTCGCCCTCACCTTCCCTGGTATGTCCCAAGGAAATATTTTGAGATCTACTCACCTGACAAAGTGATTTTACCCAATGTCAACGAAGGTGATCTGGATGATGTTCCACCGATCTGCAGAAAAATTGTCAACTCTGAAGTCTTTAAGAAAATCATCAAATCTAATCAGTGGAAGTTGGCTGTGTCTGGATACTTGGCAAGTATCAGCTTTGCCGACGCCATGATTGGGAAGATACTGGATGCACTGGATGCAAGTCCTTATGCGGAGAATACAATGATTGTCCTGTGGAGTGACCACGGCTACCATCTTGGCGAGAAATTACACTGGGGAAAATTTACTCTCTGGGAGGAGGCAACTAATGTTCCCCTCATCTTCGTGGCTCCGGGAATTACCGAACTGGGCGGACGTTGCACTCGCTCGGTCAGCTTAATCGATATCTACCCGACGCTGATTGATCTGTGTGGCTTGGCACCACGGGATGAACTGGAAGGAAGGAGTCTCCTGCCGCTTTTGAAAGATCCGAGCTCCGCCTGGAATTATCCGGCGAAAACAACAATACCACGTCCTCGCAGTCATTCCATTCGTTCAGAGCGGTGGCGTTACAGCCGTTACAATGATGGCACGGAGGAACTTTATGACCATGAGGTTGATGAGTTAGAGTGGACAAATCTTGCCAGCAGGCCTGAGTATGCCGTTGTAAAAGAGGAGTTAGCTCAATGGCTACCAAAAGTGAACGCACCGGGTGCGCCGACAAAATCATCTAAATCTATATTTCGCATTTTTCAAAATTGATCAAAATGATATCATTACGAAGGGTAGGCGAATGTGCGGTTATTTTACGTTATTCAAAATCCTGCTTTTGCAAAGGTGTAAACACATATTCATTCGACGGATCCGAGGCTGCGATTTGGTTGAAATGGCAGCCCGACCCGTGAATTCGAATGGTTTTACAACATCAATCGAGTATTTTTGGAGGAAAATTTGAAAAATCAATCCGTGGCTTATTTTAAAATAGATACTATGAAAAAGCTTTTCCTAATTTTTCTGATTCTGTTAGGGATCGGCCTAATCGTTATTGGTTTCGCGGCAGATTTCTTAGGCATCGGGGGCGATCCGGGAATCGGTACCAAACAAATTTTATTAAGTATGATTGGGATTGCCGCTCTTATGATCGGCATTGTCCAACGGTTTAGTCTGGATTGGCGCGGAGTATTTTCCGGGCCGTCTGTAACACCTGCTCAGTTGCTGCACATGGCAATCTGTTTTGGACTGCTCACCGGACTTTTAGAAGGACTGATGCTAATCGCTCGGAAGTGG
>JAPUIL010000634.1 GCA_027297085.1 Verrucomicrobiota bacterium
TGGATGCTTTTCTAGGTATGTTATGGGATGGAGCCGGAGAAGCGCAGATCGACCTACAGCCTGAAAGTGCCTTTCTTACCGAGTTGAATGGACGGCCATTCCCAAAAGACATTTACTGGGTGGGCATTGCCGGTACCGGAAGTCCGGTTGACCTTTTGAATATTCAAAACAACTCCAGGTTGAGCCAGACCTCGCTAGGTCAGTCGGTGGGAAAACTCCAAAAAACTTTTCCCGAGCTCTTCAAGGGGACCGGTGACGGAGTTGTATCCACCGATTCCTTACATTGTGCTGAAATGAATGCCGTGTACTATGTGGAAGCCAACCACCGCAATATGGTACGCGATCCCTCGGGAACACCTCCGGCCATTGAGATCATTAAGGATGTATTAAGCAGGAAATAATAGATCCAGTTTCGGGTGGCGTTGAGCCAGGGCGGCCAGGTAGACGCTGTGATTCTCGATGTCGTGACAGGTGTGGGCAGCAAGGTTTGAATTAAGGATTGGAGTCGCTTTCCAGCCACATAGACCACTGCTGTTCTTCATTGCTGCCCTCGGAAAGTGGGTCGACGGATTTTTGTAGATGCGTGTCAGCCATGTCTTGATTTCCTTGTTCTAAAACCACCACCATTCCGACTCCTATAAAAAGGAGTTTCTGAAATGCAGTATTTAGTAATAAAGATCTATCCGAACTTAAATTGAAGCCGCCACGACTTTTGCTTCCACGTCGGGTGGAGCGTATTCATAGCGGTCGAACTCTTCGGTATGGATGCCACTGCCGCCGGTAATGGATCTTAATTTTGTAGCGTACCGGTACAATTCCATTTCGGGAACCTGGGCTTTGACTACCTGGTATTTACCATCCACATCCACTCCTTGAATACGACCGCGTATGCTGGAGATGTCGCCCATTACATCACCGAGGTAGACCTCGGGTACACGAATTTCCAGTTTCATGATTGGTTCCAGTAGACACGGTTGTGCAGCCTTAAAAGCTTCCCTGAACGCACCTTTACCGGCGATTTGAAAGGCGATGTCCTTGGAATCAACCGGGTGCATTTTTCCATCATAAAAATCGATGGCTACATCGGTGACATGGTAACCTGCCAGAATGCCTTCTGTAATTGCGGCGTTCATACCCTTTTCAACTGATGGAACAAAAATGCGGTCCACATTTTGGCCGACTAATGAATCCTTAAATTCGATACCGCTGTTGCGAGCTCCGGGTTTAATGCGCATCCACACCTCACCAAACTGCCCGGCACCACCGGATTGTTTTTTGTGGCGGTATTTAGACTCGGCCGGTTTGCGAATGGTTTCTCTGAAGGCTATGCGTGGTTGAACGAGGTTGATGTCTACTTTGAAACGATTTTTCAATCGTCCCCGAATCACTTCCAGGTGGAGTTCTCCCTGGCCACTGAGCACCAGCTCGTTGGTCTCATGGTTGTGCTCGAACAGAAAAGTGGGATCTTCCTCGTGCAGGGTAGATAATCCTTCTGCGAGTTTTTCCTCATCCCCCCGTTTGTTGACGACCAAGGCAGCATGAATATTTGGTTTCGGGTAACTGACCTTCGGCAATTTTATCTTACGGTCGGGACTGGTTAGGGTATTGCCTGTGTGCGTATCGCGCAGTTTGGCCATTACTCCGATGTCTCCAGGACCCAGGTTGAGAACCGGCTCTCGCTCATGTCCCTGCAGGGTAAAAATCTGACCAATTTTCTCCATGCAGTTGCGGTTGGGGTTGTACAGTTCGATTCCGGGCTGGATGCTGCCTGAGTACATCCTGCAGAAGGATAGTTCTCCCACGTGTGGTTCACTGATAGTCTTCCAAATATAACATGCAGGGGCTTTGTCTTCGAGGTCGATAGTAGTGTTCTTCGTGCCATTGTCTTCTACGGGCACCACTTTCCGGTCAATTGGTGAGCTGCCATATTTGGAAATCATATCCATGAGCCTCGCCACTCCCACATCGTTAAGCGCTGAGGTAACGAATGCAGGCACGAAGATACCCTGCTGCACAGCTTTATGGATTCCGCTTCGCAGTTCTTCTTCACTTAAATTGCCTTCTTCGAAAAAGTGTTCCAGGAGGGTATCGTCCGCCTCAGCCACGTACTCGATGAGTTTCGAGTGCAGTTCCTTGACACGGTCATTCCACTCTCCTGCAGCAGCAGTTTCGGTGAATTTGCCCGACCCATCTGTCTTGTATTCGATTTCTTCTGAGCGAAGCACATCCAAGACTCGTTTAAATCCGGGACCCGGGTCCATGGGTAAGGTCATCGGGAATACATTGTTGCCAAAGTGTTGCTGGATATCTGCCAGGACCTTGTCAAAATTCACGTTTTCTTTGTCAGCTCCGTTGATGACAATCATCTTAGGGATTTCGTAACGGGTTGCATACTCCCAAACCTGGTCGGTACCCAGTTGGGGACCATGGAGCGCATCGACGACGACTAGCGCAAAGTCTCCCACTCTGAGAGCCCCCAATCCTTCACTGATAAAGTCAAAATATCCTGGGGTATCGATGATGTTAAACTTGTTCTCCTGCCAAGTACAATGAAGAAGCGACGCATGCACGGACATCTGTCGCTCCTTTTCGCTTTCATGGTAATCACTCGCAGTGTTGCCGGCTTCGATAGATCCCATTCTGTTGATCTCGCCCGCGGTTGCGAGCATCGCCTCAGACAGGATGGTTTTACCGGCGCCCTGATGACCAACCAGGGCAAAATTTCTAATATGTTCGGCTGTAAAGCTCATATGGGAATTGGAGTTAACGATAGAGTAAAGATTTGCTTATGACCTCGTCAAAGCAGCGGACCTTGCAGGCTACACAGGGAAGGAGGTTTTGCCAAGCCGTTTGAGAGAAAATTTCTGATTTTGTTTGAGGTGAGGTTTCGAGCACGTTGCAGGAGGTAGCTTGCCGCCGAACTGGAGATGAGGAGTGAGAGTAAGAGACCGAATTGGGATTAGAGCACCTCCCACAGCTGGGGTAATGCTGTGAGTACTACATCGGGCTCAAGATTTTTGCATCGTTGGTCAGATTCCCGGAGGCGGAGGGACCGCTGATCGCCGGCGAAGAGTGCTGTGCGAAGGCCAGCCTGACTGGCCGTCCAGATATCGTTGAGCATGTCGTTGCCTACGTAAAGAGCCTGTTCTGAGGCGATGTCACGTGCAGCCAACGCCGTTGTGAGCTTTTGGAATAGCTCGACCGAGGGTTTGCCCAGTCGTTCGACGTATGACCAGACGCAGAGGTCATCCTGAAATCCGAGCCTTTCAAGCGTTTGACCGGTAAACCCTTCTACCATAACTGGTGTGTAGAACTGCGCGTTGGAAACGATTCCTGTCGGCATCGACCGATCCTTCAATCCATTGAGCAGATCGAGCAAATACGGCATGGGCCAGACTGGGTTGACCGCGCATTCGAACCGAATAGCTATCTCTTTTAATGCGTCACAATCGGGTACGGAGGTCGTAGTGACATCGAAAAAACGCTCCCAGATCTCCAAAATATCTACTTCAGGATAGGCAGCTCCCTTGGCTTTGGCCGCCGAGTGGTCTTCCTTAATTAGACTATAAAATGTTTTGGAGAGATTGGGCTTGCCGGAGGGAGTGTGCCCGCACTTTTCCAGGATTGAGCGGAGCTCGGCTTCGCGGTCGATTGTTTGAGCAATACTTATATCGCCCGTACCGGAAACCACCAATGTACCATAGACATCGAAGATAACGGTTTGGATATCGTCCAGTTTTGGCAGTTTGGGGCTGAGGCCGGTGGGTATGGGCTCCAGAGCTGTACTGAGGCTGGTAAAGATATCCGCGAGCATGTCAGGTGCGAAGGAGGTGGAAACGGCGTGGATCGAGAAAGCAGTTTAACACCGCTTGTGTATCTAAAAATTGAGGACCGGATGCCGTGGCTTCCAGCAGCTTATTGTAAATAACCAAAAGAGTTTGGCCGTACGACTCGGTATTAAAGTGTTTTTCAATGATCCTACGATTGTCCTCCACCTCAGAGTCCCGCAGTAGTCTGTCCAATTTCTCGGGTGCGAATTCTAGCTTCAGCGACGGACTCTTGGCTACCCGTTCAATCACGGTTTCCTGCATGGATTCATCCAACCGGCCAAAGTCCACGAGGTCACCCCGCGTGATGTCATCCATGGCGATTTCGGTCATCTGCTTATTAAACGATTGCCGGTAACTTTGGTGATAACGGACGAGCGCCTCATGGATGACTTTTCTCAAGCGGTCTTTCCCCACCCACGCAATTGGCACATCGAGCCGTGGGTAGAGACCCTGCAGATGGATGCCGAACTCAGTGAAATCGCGGGTGATTTCCGGCAGGTCCCGACCGACTAGTTGGGCGCCGATCAAATACGGCTCGAGGTAGGCCAGTCCGAAGCCTTCTGCGATGCTGGTAGTCAATAGCGCATAGGACGAGTTCAGCAGAGCATCGAATGAATGGTGTGTGCCCAGTCCAAATTTTACGGGCAAGTTCAATCGGTCGGCCACCGATACCCAGCCTTCGTAGATGGGCAATGCGGTAGGGTTTGCCGGAGCCATGGTGGAGCCGAATACTTCGTGGTCGGCCGCTGCGGCAGACCAGAGGAGCAGCTCTCCCATATTTTTCCGGCGAATGGAACGAGTAGGGTATAGATAGAGCCTTTTATCTTGAAATTCAGGGGTATCTAACCTGGCATCTTCGTCGACTTCCAGCCATACGGGATTAGCTAGCAGGTTGCAATGATCCTGATCAACCCCCACCTGGTTAAAGTAAGAGCAGTCTCGTCCGTTTATGAAGGCGTAACCGATGTGGTCGCCGGTTGGATAGAGGATATTGTTCAGGCGCTGAGGATCTTTACCGGCTAGAGTGATCAACAAAGCCTTGTAATTGTCAGGTCGTCCATCCTCCGCAAAGTCGTGAATCTGCAGGAGCAGCTTTTGCCCTTCCCTGGCCCAGTTGGAGACGACGACCGGAACCTCCAGGTTCTTGGCCAGGCTATGATTATGCACATGCCAGAGGTCCGGCAGGGCACCCCATTCTGTTTTGCAGCTTTCCTCCAGATCTCGTTTGAGATCATCCGCACGGATTTGATCAAATGAGTCGTTGTAAGCCAGTCCGGAAATTACACGAACATTCTCGAAGGGAAACGCCTTTCTGGTGGGTTCTTCGCAGCAGAACACGAGCGACTCCACGCCCGCCTGATTCAAGGCTCGTACTGTGTTTTCAATGACACGCGTGACTCCGCCAGGCTTGAGGTGGTAATGCAGAATTGCAACGCGCATGGCAGAGACCGAAGTGACGTTGATCAGGCCTTCTGTTTGCGTAGTCCAAATTTTTTCCGGTATTCCGGAATGGTCGACATCGGAGGACGTTCTTCTTCTTTGATCGTTTGTTCGATCAACTGGTATTGCTGGTCCTGAGCCTGAAAATGTTTATAAATCTGGTTGAGTTCGGGCAGCTTTTCGATGGTGCCGTATTTCTGCATGCGGTTGAAAAAACTCTGCAGGATACCGAAGGACATTTTTCCCAGGGAAATCGTGGTTTGGTTGCGGTGTACCCGTTGGTCCAGGTCCGTTTGTCCAAATGCATCCATCCCCCATTTGTGATAAACGTCTAGGATGTGGGATGTTTCAACTCCGTAGCCGATTGGGAATGGCAAATCCTGCAATACTCCCCGGCGAACGGCGTACTCTCCTGAAAGCGGTTGAATAATACCGGTAAGGTCGGGGTAGAACATGGCGAACAGCGGACGTATCAGAATTTCTGTGACGCGACCGCCACCAGATGGCCGGACTCCTTGGGAGAAAGCCAAAGGACGATCGTAGAAGGCTTTAACGTACTGGATTTTCTTGTGGTAAATCAGCGGGGCGACCAAGGCATAAACAAACCGCGGGTGGATGTTTTTTATATCCGCATCTACATAAACAATAATGTCGCCGTTTAGCTGGTGAATGGCCTTCCATAGGTTTTCTCCTTTGCCGGGTTTGAAGCCTTGCTTTGGCAGAATATCGGCCGATAGGTAGGTGTCAGCTCCGAAAGAGGCTGCAATTTCGAGGGTCTTATCCGTTGAACCGGAATCAATCACCGCGATTTCGTCGAGAAGCGGGTATCGGTTCATCAACTCTGATTTAAAGATGATGATTTCTTTGCCGATTGTTTTTTCCTCATTCAGAGTAGGAATACAGAGTGAGATTTTAAGTCCCTGCTTTTCCTTCTCCTCGATGAGATGAAGGAGATTCCAGAACTCTGAGTGGTGAAAGGTGTTGGTTTCCAGCCAGGTTTTTTTCTTGTTACTCATCGAAGAATTCTCCGTCCATGGCTTGCAAGATGCCAACTAGTTGAGCCAATCCGCTGAAAATGGGGTCGATGGCTATGTTTTCATTTAGACTATGCATTTGAGAGGCTTTGGTGATTCCAATAGTGAGGCCGGGAATCTCTTTGTCGATGAGGGCTGAAAGTTCGCCTACGCTGGGTTGGATTTTGGACACGATGCCTAGGCTTTCCTGAATGCGCCGGGCGGCCTTGGTTAAGGGGTTGGAAAAATCGATGCCTCCCGGGCGTCTTCGGGCGATGACATTCAGAGTGACTTCAGCCTGGGTATTGGAGGCGACTTCGTCCGTCAATTCTTCCAGGCTTTGTTGAAGCTTGCCGACCATGCCGGTTTGTTCGGACCGGATTTCGAAGTGGAGCGAACCACTGGTTGGAACGGTATTGTAGGAATTTCCGGCGCTGACCGAGCCGAAAGTGATGGTAGTCTTCGGTTTAGTGGGGAGAGGGATGGCCATCATTTTGGTGATAACCTCGTTGAGAATGCTGATTGCTCCGGAACTTTCAAAGAGAGTCCAATCATATTCATCGGGGATGTTGCAGCGGATTTCTCCACGAAGCATACCCACAGAGGTGTAACTTAAACGTCCGAGTTGGGCGCCTTCTACAAAAAGACCGTAGTCGATGTGCACCTTGGCGTTATTCATAAAAAATCGAATGCCTTCCAGGTCGCCACGACCGAGGCCGCGGGTAATTCCCATGAGCAGCACATTCTGTTTCAGCTGGATACCCAGATGCTGTAGGATTTTAGGAATAGAAGCGACTACGGCGCAGCCGAGCGAATTGTCAGCGACGCCGGGGCCAAATATCCGGGAGGATTCCACTCGGACCGTGTGGTCTACAGTCCGGGCGAATACCGTATCGGTGTGAGCGGCAACCAGGATATTTTTTTCGCCTTCAGAACCGCGAATGAAACCGAAGGCGTTACCCACCTCGTCGGTGGAGATACTATCGAGACCTGCCTCAGTAAATCGATCCAGGAAAAACCGGATACGGGCTTCCTCCTCAAAAGTGGGGGCTGGAATCTCGCCCATCATGACGAGGTTGGCGAGGATGATTTCGCGGATCTCTTTGACTTGATCCTTGATAGATTCGACTCCATTGAGGAGATCGTTTATAGATGTGGGCGGAGCGGCCATAATGTATACAAAAGGTTAAATAACCTCGGGCATGATTTTAGCTGGTGTAGGGTATGTGATTGCAAGACACTAATGTTTTCTTATCTAGGTTTTTTTGGTTGTTAACCTTCCTGTAGCATGACTCATCCGTGAAGTTCCTGGCCTCGCCTAATCCCATCTCATATAACAGCGACAAAAACATCGGGTTTATCTCCACAAGATTTGCCGGTACCGATGGCGTGACGCTCGAGTCGGCCAAGTGGGCACAGGTGCTCTGGGACGATAAGAACGTGAGTTACTGGTACGCTGGACGGTTGGATCGGCATCCGGATATAAGTATGTGTGTGCCGGAAGCGTTTTTCGGCCACTCTGAGAATCAGTGGATCAACGATCGAATTTGGGGAACACCTTACCGGAGCAGGCTTGTTTCTGACCGCATACAGGAGATGGCCAAGTATCTTAAGGAGACGCTCTACGACTTCGTCGACAAATTCAAAATCGACATCATTGTGCCCCAGAATGTGCTAACGATTCCCATGCACCTGCCGTTGGGAATAGCCCTCACCGAGTTTATAAACGAAACCCAGATTCCTACTATAGCTCATCACCATGACTTTTATTGGGAGAGAACCCGCTTTTCAGTTAATTGCGTGCATGACTATCTCGATATGGCGTTTCCGTGTAAGTCTGACAACATGCGGCATGTGGTAATTAACCAGTCCGCGCAAGAACAGCTTTCCCTTCGGAAAGGGGCATCTTCTTTGCTCATTCCTAATGTTTTCGACTTTGATAATCCGCCGTTGGAAATAGATGATTACGCCAAGGACTTCCGTGAGGAGGTAGGATTGGAAGAGGACGATATTTTTATTCTCCAACCGACAAGAATAGTGCCGAGGAAGGGGATTGAACATGCGATCAAGCTCGTTGGTCTGTTGAATGATCCGCGGTGCAAGCTGGTGATTTCCCACGACGCGGGCGATGAGGGCTTCGAATACCAGCACATGTTGGAGGAGTTGGCCGACGAAGAAGGGGTGGATTTGCGTTTCATTTCCGATCGCGTGGCAGATATTCGCCAGCGCAATAAGGACGGAAAGAAAATGTATACCTTGTGGGATTTATACCCGCATGCGGATCTGGTGACCTACCCGAGTATTTACGAAGGTTTTGGTAACGCTTTATTGGAAGCTCTTTATTTTCGTGTGCCCATTGTAGTAAATCGCTACTCTATCTTTATAGAAGACATCGAGCCCAAAGGTTTCCGGTTACCTGTTATGGATGGATTTGTCACTAGCTCTGTGTTGAAGCAGGTCAAAAGCATCCTGAGAGATCGCGATTACCGTCAGAAGATGGTGGATCATAACTACAACCTGGCCCGCAAGTTCTACAGCTACTCGGCCTTGCGCCGCAGTCTGCGGACTATTATCACTAGCCTAACCGGACTCAGTCCCAACTAATTAATCAGCCCAGGTATTCCCGGCCCAGTTTTCAATCATGCCCAACGTCATAGATCGCAATCATCTAGACCAAATCAGACGCCGCTTCTCCCGGCTCTATGGTGAGGAAGCGGAAAAGTGCATTGACAGGTTGCTTATGATGGTCGGCGCGTACGGGGTTGGTTTGAATCCGTTTCCAGTGAAAGATCTTTGGACCGAACGGGATGTGGTGCTTATTACCTACGGTGATAGCGTCCGGAAAGAGGATGAGGCGCCCCTGGAAACGCTGCGTGATTTCTGTGATCGCCGTTTAAGGGGAGCGGTCAAGGTTGTGCATATACTGCCGTTTTATCCCTGGAGCTCGGATGATGGTTTTTCGGTAGAAGACTATCGCGAAGTCGATCCAGTTTTGGGAAACTGGAAGGATGTGGAAACCTTTGGGGATGACTTTGACCTGATGTTCGATCTGGTTGCCAACCATTGCTCGAGCAAGAGTGGATGGTTCAAAGAATATATCGGCGGTATTCTTCCTTTCAATACCTACTTTAAAGAAGGGGATCCGGAAGATGATCTTTCTGACGTGGTTCGTCCACGAACCTCACCCTTGTTGACGAAGGTCGAGACGCGTGATGGGCCTCGTAACGTCTGGACTACCTTCAGTGCCGACCAGATTGACCTGAATTGGGAAAACCCGGATGTGTTCTTCGAGTTTCTGGATATCTTGATGTTCTATATCTCACAGGGTGCCCGGATCATACGTTTGGATGCAATCGCTTTTCTCTGGAAAACGGTGGGCACCAATTGTCTTCACTTGCCGGAAACGCACGAGGTCGTAAAACTGTTTCGCGATATTTTGTCGATGCTGGCTCCTCATGTTATTCTGCTCACCGAAACCAATGTGCCTCATGAGGAAAATGTGAGTTACTTCGGAACTGGTGATGAGGCACATATGGTTTACCAATTCAGTCTGCCGCCACTCCTCCTGCACGGATTGCTTTCGCAGAACCCCGAATATTTAAAAACCTGGGCAAACTCCGTGGGCGAGACTCCTCCGGACTGCACTTTTTTCAACTTCACCGCTTCACACGATGGCATAGGGATGCGTCCGTTGCAGGGACTACTGCCGGATGAAGAATTGGACTTCCTGGTCGAGGAGGTGAAAGTAC
This sequence comes from Verrucomicrobiota bacterium, assembly GCA_027297085.1. Lineage (GTDB taxonomy): Bacteria > Verrucomicrobiota > Verrucomicrobiia > Opitutales > UBA2995 > UBA2995. The sequence goes on from JAPUIL010000634.1 coordinate 10,033, forward strand.
GGAAGGGGCATGTCAGTTTCAAAACCAACGCAGACGGTAGCCAAAGTCCCTATGAATTAAATATCACATATTTCGAGGCTCTTTCGGAGCCCGGGAAGCCCGATGATACTATCGGAATACAGAGGTTCCTTACATCTCAGTTTGTGGCAGCTGCTTTCAAAGGCGTACCCGCGGTGTATCTGCATTGCCTGACAGCTACGTTAAACGACCATTCGGCTGTGAAAGAGTCGGGCATCGCTCGACGGATTAATCGCCATAAGTGGGACGTGGATGTCTTGGAACCTTTGATCGACGATCCGGCAACTGTTCACGGTAAGGTATTCAGCGAATACACCTTGGTGCTGCGGCGGCGTGCCGATTACCCTGCATTCCATCCCGACGCTTCCCAGGAAATCCTGGAAGCTGGAAAGGGTATTTTTGCACTTAAGCGAACTTCGGTTCCCGGTGATCAGCGAATGTTTTGTATCAGCAATTTCACTGCAAAAAGTAAAACGGTTCGGAAGATGGGTGATCTCCTGGATGAATCATCTTTGACCAAGGTGAAGGATATCATCTCGGGCAAACACAAATCGGTAACCAAGGACAGCCTGCGTCTGAAACCTTTCCAAACCGTTTGGTTGGTCTTGACCTGATAAGGGAGATTGGAAACAGTTTTCACCGAGCCCATTGGGTTTACGGGACCTATTCTTGTACCATTAGTTACCTTGATAGCGAAGCTTCTAGTCTGGATCATTTATCGCATACGTGTTGTGGGGAGAGAACATATCCCCAAAGACGGCGGGGCTGTAATTGTAAGCAACCACATGACCTATCTGGACGTGGTCTTTTTGACGATTGCAACTCGGAGGAGGATTCGGTTCATCGCATCCAATACGCTTCACAAGACGAACCGTTTGCGGTGGTTGTTGAAGATTTCTTCCATTCAGCTTATTTCTCCTTCCCGAACCCGATCGTTTTTCGAAAGGAACCTGGAGCATCTCAAACAAGGTGGGTTGTTGGGGATTTTTGCGGAGGGACAAGTATCCCGTACTGGCAACTTGATGGCTTTAAGGCCTGGATTTGATTCTATTGCCCGGGAGAGTGGTGTGCCGGTCATTCCCGTCTTCATGGATAACTTGTGGCAGACTCACTTTTCGTTTTTTAACGCCAAGGGGATGCACATGAAGAACAAACCTTTACGAATGGTGATCAACATCGGCATTGGTTACCCAATTTTTCCCGAAGAAGTTACATTGAATCTCCTTGTACCAATGCCAGGTACACCATTAGAATTAATTACAAAATTACCT
>JAPUIL010000635.1 GCA_027297085.1 Verrucomicrobiota bacterium
CCACCCGCACGGTCGACATCGGTGGCGTGCCCGTTGACTTTCACGATCTTACCCAGGTTGGGCGGCCGGACGGCACCACGGATCAGTTCACCTACGATGCCGCTGGCAACCTCACTCGACGCACCCTCCGTGACGGCGAAAATATCGACTTCACCTTCAACAGTCGCGGTCAGGTGCTCAAGACGGAGAATCCGGCTGGAGGCAGTACGACTCTCACCTACGATGCCAGCGCCCGAATAGCTACGGCGACCGATTCGGACGCGTTCACCGGTACCTGGACTTATTCCTATGACGACCTCAACCGGTTAACTGGCCGCGAACATCCGGATGGTCCCACGACTACCAACGCCTACGACCTGCTAAACCGCCTCACCTCTGCGACCGACGAACGCGGAAATACCGTCTCTTTTATCTGGGACGACAACAGCCGCTTGACCAAGCTAACCGATCCGTTGTTGCAGGAAACCACCTTCGAGTACGACGCCGTCAACCGGCTCACCCGTGCAGTTGACCGCCTTGGCAACGACGTTACGATCGGCTACGAGTCGCGTGGCCTCGTCGATGCTGTGACCGACCGCAACGGCTACACAACCGCTTACCAATACGACGAACTGCGGCGGCTGACCGGCGTGGAGAATCCTGCTGGCAAGACGACATCCTTCACTTACGACGAAGAAGATCAGCTCACTTCGGTTAGTAACCCCCTGGGCGAGACAGTTAGCTTTATCCGCGACGCGATAGGCTACCTGACCGGTCTCACCGATCCCATGGGAAACACGGTCGAATTCACGCGTGACACAATGAAGCGCATCACGAGCGTTACGGACCCTTTGGATCGCGTCACTTCCTATACTTATACGCCACGTGGTCAGCTTGCCGGGATCGCGCTGGAAGAGGGGATTGAGGCCACCTACACATACGATCCGCTGGGCCGGCTCGAAACCATCGTCGATCCAACCGGCCAGACCTGGACTTTTGACCACACGCCAATGGGTCGTCCGACCACATCGACCGATCCCCTCGGTCGTGAAACCACCCACGCTTACGACAACCGCGGCCGGCTGAGTACAACCACCTTTGCTGACAGCGCGAACCTGACAAGAACCTACGACGCCACGAGCAACCTTACGCGCCTGCTGTTCTCCGATGGTACCGACCTGAACTACACCTACGACGCGCTCAACCGGCCCACTGGCGCCTCTGGTTCCGATCCGATCACCTTCAACTTCGATGTGATGGGCCGCACGACCAACACGACCCAGGTGGACCTGGACTTTGGGGCCGATTACGATGCAGGTGGGCGGCTCACGAGCGTCACCTATCCGAATCCCACCGGCGGGGATTTCACCGTTACCTACGTCCATGATATCCGTGACCGGCTCACCACCGTTTCTGACGATCTCACGGGAACCAGCCTGACGTTCACCTACGACGACGCCAACCGCCTGACCGGAATCACCCGGCCCAACGACGTGAACGGCACCTATTCTTACGACATGCGCGGATTGCTCACGCGCATACAGGAAGGCGCTCTCATTGACATCCGTTACTCGCTTGATGCCGTAGGTCAGGTAACGGAAGCCGACTACGCGGTCGCTCCGATTGATCCCACGACGGTCTTTGCTGAAGAAACCGCTAGCTTCACCTACGATGCCGCTTCACAGATCAGCACGGCCGGATACACCTACGACGCACGTGGAAGGTTGACTGATTCGCCCACCACATCCTTTTCATGGGACGACGCTTCCCGGCTCCGTTCTATCGATGCCGTAACGTTTACCTACAACGCACTCGGCGATCTGGAAACGCGAGTAGAGGGCGGCACGACCGTTCGTTTCTTCTACAACTACGCCATTGATCTGCATCCAATCATGGCCGAACGCAACGAGACAACCGGCCAGTTCGAGCGCTTTTACATCTGGAGTCCCGGCGGTCTCCTGCTCTACCTCATCAATCTGCCCGGCGACACCGTCAGCTTTCCGCACTTCGACCACGTAGGCTCGACGCTGGCGCTGACTGACGCCGCGGGTACTGTGACCGACGCCTACGCCTACAGCGCGTACGGCCGGGTGCTCGCGCAGTCCGGCACGAACACTCAGCCCTTTTGCTTCAATGGCGCTTACGGCGTTCGCGCCGACGGTTCGCTATACAACATGCGCGCCCGCTGGTACGATCCCGTGTCAGAGCGGTTTATCTCCAAGGAACCTATCTGGCCCCAGATTGCAGATCCGCGATTCCTCGATCCCTACCAATTCGCGCTGCAAAATCCTGTGGATTTCGTAGATCCGATGGGAACCGACCCGCAGCGACCCAAGTGGCGGAATCCTTACGACACGGAGGTGATTGGCGACCTCACAGCGACCGGACCGTTTGTGCCGGCAAATTCGGGCCCGAAGAACGGTAAAGGGACCAACGTAACCCAGAACCAGACTCCGTCGCCGCAACCTCAAGGCGGAACAGCAGGGAAACTCTTGCCATCGGATGGCGCTTTCCAACAACTTATCCAAGAAGCCGAAAGGATATTCGGGCCGACGGAAGGTGCTTTCTTGAAACTTCTCCAAGAAGCCGAAAGGACACGCGAGCCGACGGATGGTGATTTCCAGCTACTTATCCAGGAAGTCGAAAAGATATTCGGGCCGACGGAAGGTGCTTTCCTGAAACTTCTCCAAGAAGCCGAAGCGCAACTCGCGCAGTCAATCGGTGTTTTCCCGGGCCCGATCTTTCCCACTCCGGGTCTTGGTTTTCACGGCCCAGGTCTGGGATTCCCCGCTCCATTCTTTCCTGGCCCGGGCACTTTTCCACCTAGCCCAATACCACCTGACCTTCGCGGAACACAGCCCTTTAGCGGAATCGACCCGCAGGATAGCGGGTAGCTCAATTATTGTTTCCGATCCCGCTTGCGGCATCTGCAAGCCTTGACCCGGGTTCTTAGCAACATCTCCTTGAGCACTTCACAGCCATATCGATATTCAGTCGATTCGTGGAGTCGGTCCTCCGGCAACTGACCATGCGGGGCTTTTCATCTTGCCCAAGGGGTTTCGCAATGTGGGTTCAGGTCACGGTTGCGGTATCTCGACCGCGATTCGGTAAAAACCGTCAGGGTCGGGCGGTGAAGGATCCGTAAGGACGATGAGTCCTCCAGTGCCGCTTTTTGTTTCCACGGAAGAGTATATAGTATTCAGATCCGGAGAATATTCGAGAGTGTAGCTACGGTGTGGTGATGTAAGGAGAGAGAGCTCCACTTGATCCGGCTCGAATTGAGCATTCGTGATCTGCAGGTAGGAATACAGGTCGTTCGGATTGGTATCAGCCAACCACTCGTCGAAGCTGGTAATTCCGTCGAAGTCGCGATCACCATCGGCACCATGTAAACCGGAAGAACTAGAAGCGCTGAGTCCGTGGTATTCCTCCCACCAGTTGGGCATACCGTCGTTGTCGTCGTCGTAGTCGTTGAAATTCGGAGCGGTTCCCGTGGTGGTGTCGGAGGAGGTGTTGTTATTCAGCTCAGGATCTGCCTGGTAGGCGGTCACCGTTGCGGTGTTGGTAAAAGTGCCTTCCAGGGTGTGAAGCACCCGGAGCTGGATGGTGGCGCTGGCGCCAACCGCCAGTACACCTAGATTGCATTCCACTGTCTGGCCTGTCAGTGTGCAGGTTCCCTGGCTGGGGTTGGCACTGGTTGCTAGCAAACCACCTGGGAAAATGTCTGTCACTATTACCTCGGTAACCGGGTCAAGCCCGTCGTTCGTCACCGTGAGCGTGTAGTCGAAATTCTCGCCGCCGGGGATGCTGTCTGTGTCTGTCGTTTTCTCCACTCTGAGGTCGGCATTCGTTGCGACCGTCGAGGTGCGGTTCAATAGATTTCCGTTTTCGTCATACCGATACGCTGTCACCTTCCCGCTGCCGTAATCGGTCCCGACCAGGCGGCCAGCGGCGTCATGGGTATAACGTACAATCGAGGCGGAGACCTCAGGGAGAGCCATTACTACTGCCAGGCCGAGCGCCAGAACGAAAACGTGCAATCGAGAGAACAGACGGATCCATTGGGCTTGTTTCCTTTGATGGTGCTTAGTGCTCATTTTCTCGCGAATTCAATATCAAGTTGCCAGTACATTACCTGACAGAATTGTGGGCCTTCGCGTCATGGAACGTCAAGATTGTAAGACTAGATGGTGAAATTTCGGAGTCAAGGTGGCAGGCCTCTGAAAGCTGCTTCAGGGACAAGCGGAAATGGTGAAAGGAGAGCTTCGGCCTCGCTGGAAACTATTGCGTGACATGGGATTCGACTCTACTGGAATGCATAGAAATCTTGACAATAGGCATGGATTTAAACGCTGCTAAGTTCTCAGCGGGTCACACCGCGAAACTCCCTTAATTTCGTTCCAGCAAAGTAGGCGCAAGAAAGAAGGCGAAGAGCGAAGTGCGTAGAAGTAGTACTGTGAGAAAAACAGACTGTATTATGGCTCAATTGGTAATTCAATCTCTTGCAGTATTGTCATGGAGAATTGTAACTTCCCTTTGCTTAATCAGCTTATGTTTGGTAGTTCCTAAACCCAGCGCAGACGCTAAGTTAAGGGAAGTGACTCTCCTGTTCACGAACGATTTTGAGAGTGCATTCGATCCTATACCGGCCTTTTGGCGTGAGGATATTGACTATATAGGAGGAGCAGCAGAGATTGCGACGTTGGTGGACAATATCCGGGAAAAAGAGGAACTGGTTTTTCTGTTCGATTCAGGAGATATTTTCACTGGCGTTTTGTCGAAATTGACAGAGGGTGCGGTGCCGATGGAAATGATGATCACTATGGGTTATGACGCCATGGCCATAGGTAATCACGAGTTTGAATATGGTTGGGAAAGTTTTGCTGAGCAAAAGCATCGCCTGCCATTTCCTGTGCTGGGTGCCAATATGTTCTATGTGGAATCCGGGCTTCGCTATGCCCAACCTTATACAATCGTTGAGCGCGACGGGTTTCGTATTGGTGTAATTGGAATCATGGGACAAGATGCTAGCACGGCTATTATTCCATCTCATATCGCCGGTGTGGATGTGAGGGATCCCATACCGATAGTGCAGGAGTGGGTTGATAAGCTTCGCCCGGAGGTAGACTTGATCCTGGCGCTCACTCACCAGGGTAACACTGCCCCTATGCAAACGGATGATGAAGCGCATCCGGAAATTCAACGTGGCATAGAAGCTGACTACAATATGGCAGGGCAGGTAACAGGGATTGACGTTCTTTTTGGAGGACATGCGGATGCTGGGACAGAGCAAGCAATTGTTCACCCAGAAACCGGTACTTTGATTATGCAGACTTATGGTCAAGGTACGCGGCTTGGGCAGCTGAAACTCACGGTTGATATCGAAGCAAAAAAAGTCCTTTCGCATAGAGGAGTTCTTCTTCCTGTTATCAGCGACGAACTTGAGCCGCATCCAATTATTGTTGAAAAGTTGGCTTACTATCGAGCTCAATTTCCAGAACTTCAAGAAACGGTATTTTACGCTTTAGAACGTTTTTCGAGAGCCTACAACCAGGAGTCTGACTTGGGAAACTTGTATGCCGATATTTTGAAGGACGTAACCGATGCACAAATCGCTTTTGTGAATGCCGGAGCGTTGCGTAAAGATCTTCCTCAGGGGGATGTGCCCCTGGCTGTTTTGATGGACTCTTTTCCATTCCAGGACGAAATGGTCATTCTGGAAATGACGGGCACTCAAATAGAGAAAGTTTTGGAGCAATCCCTCACCCTCGAGCGGGGGATGTTGCAAGTATCAGGGCTGAAAGTTTATTATGATCGAAGACAGCCAAGCGGTAAGAGGGTGTATACCATTGAGGTTGGTCGAGATCCTTTAGAATCAAAGAAGATTTACCGTGTAGCAACAATTGAAATTCTTGCTCAAGGAGGTGATTTATTCAGCACGTTTTCCGAGTCCAAACGACTTTCGGAGAAAGGCTCGCAGCCAATGTTTTCTGACACGCTGCAGAGATATCTCGCCACCAAGCAAGTAGTGGGAATACCAGTACGCGGGCGCTTGCTTCAGATCGAGCCTCGGTAGCCGGAACATTTGACAGCCTGAACGTTTATTCAAACTCCGGAAAACGGTAAGCGGCGACGATGGGTGGATTGCTATAGGTGCCTGCCTGGTTATCTGCCTTTTGCAAGGTGAGATACAGGATTCCTGCCGCGGAATCGAAGGCTCCTCCGCCAATGGCGTTTGTGCGACCGTTGTCAATGGGCGATCAAATTGACCGTAGACGTAGGGTTTCACATCATTGGGTTCAATCTCTCCTTCCATGACACGCAACCAATCTGCTATATCCCAAAACCAATAGTAACTGTAATTGTCGCTCACTTCTCAATTAAACTGATTCTTGGTGGCTCCCTGCCACAACGAACACGCATTTTCGTAAAAAATTTAACAGGCTTTTAAACAGGAATCAGGTTGAGGGGAAGGATTGGCTAATCAGGCCACTACTTCCTCAACCTGGTATCCAAAGTAGTGGCGGCTCTTTATTACCTCAGCCACACTTGGTGGAACCAGTTTTTCCCAGCTGTCATCATTTGCACCGATTTTGCTCAGTACCTCTCGCGAGAAGATGGCTAGGCAATCTTCTTGGTAATTTTCCAGATCCTCGATACATCCCCGTTGAAGGAGGTGACCGTACAGTTGTCTGAGGTCTTCTGCAATCTCGAGGTTATCCGTGGCGACCAGGTTACCAGCTTTCTTGTCCTTATACGGGTAAATATACAGTTTGAGGTCGTTTTTGAAAAGTCGCCCGAATGACTCCAGGATACCGCCTCCCAGTTCTGAGTAATACTTTTCGTCAAATAACTGTTCCAAACTGAAGGCACCCATGGTAATTCCGATTTTTTCTTGGGTGTATCGGCGGAGGTATTCGGCAAGCCGGTAATATTCGAAATAGTTTGAAACCAATACTGTCAGCCCACAGGCTCCAAGCATGTCTGCGCGAGCCAGAAAGTCGCGATAATCGATTTCACCGGTGGCCATCAGATTGTTCATGGTGATTTCCATGAGCTGTACCGCGCCACCTTCCTTCATACCGGGATCCCGGCAAAATTGTTCGTAAGCGCTATGCAGAATGTCGAGGTTGGTGTTGGTCACGGGACGGAAGCTTCCACGTTCAACCAGTATAGGGCGCTTGCGGAGTGTTTCAGCGGGTTGGAGGACCTCCCCTTCCGGTCCGAACATGGCGGCATTACTTAGTCCTAATTGAACGAGCTTAAGGCTCATGAGACGATTGTCCACATGCCTGAATTCGATGCCGGTAAATTGGATCATGTCGATCTCGATCCGCGTAATGCCCAAGTTGTCCAGAAGGGACTCCATTAAGAGGTCGGGATTGTGGTGGAGCATGCACGCGCCATAGAGGAGATTGACTCCAGCGATTCCCAATGCCTCCTGCTGAAGGGCATTGGTGCGATCAAGCATGCGAACATGAATGATGATCTGGCTGTCTTCGTCCCGTGGGTGTGCCTGGAATCGGACACCCAGCCACCCGTGGCATTCGTTTGTGCCGTGGTAATTTCGAGCTGAAACGGTGTCAGCAAAAGTGAAGAAGGCAGTTGTGTCGCCTCGTTCTGATTTTAGGCGTTCCAGATTGAGGTCTTGCTCGTATTTGAGCATGCTCTCCAGGCGTGGTCGGCAAACGTAGCGTTCGCACTTCCCGTAAATCGCATCGGAGACCTTCATGTCGTAGGCGGAGATACTTTTTGCAATAGTACCAGCCGCACCACCCACGCGGAAAAACCAACGCACAACCTCTTGTCCGGCGCCGATCTCGGCAATGGAACCGTAACGCCGGGGATCAAGATTGATCCGCAATGCTTTGTCGTGCGTACTCAGTTTTTCTTCTGTAGCCATAATAGTCACGCTACGGATTTGCGCCTGCCTATTGTCAAACAAACAATCTACTTTTTGACAGCGTCGAAACAAATATGATGTATTTTTTACCGTTTTGACGCTTTTTCGAAGTCGATGCGTGGTCGAGGGCGAGTTGAGCTGAAGTACTTTGCTCAAGTCAAAAATCATTTCAGGAATGGGTTTTGAGACGGAATTTTCACAATGCATACCAAAGTTAAGTAAAGTAACCCCTATTGTATCAACAAATCTAGATGTGATGAAGAGCAAGGCGCAGTTTGCAAGCAAGCGCGGGAGCGTAGTTTCCTGCGTGACCAAGCGGGTTGCGGGCTGGAACACAGCTCTTCGCGCATGCCGGTTTTAGCCTTCGTACCGAGCCCTTGGCGACAGCGAAGCGAAAATAACAAGGGCATTTTTGTATCGCCACTTTTTGTGAGTTTTAAAAAGTCACTACTAATATCCATAACACACTGGTTTTAAATGAGATAGAATCTGCACTTTTGAAAGCGTTTGAAACGTTTGGGTTAAAAGTGGAGAGATAAGGTGCGTACACCGTTTGTAGTTCCTCATTTTTCGGCAAGCTAGAAAAACGAAAAGTCCCAGCCTCGGCTCTTCAAATTCTTAGGAATCATCCGTTGTCAAAACCTCCGCGGAACGAAAAAATGCCTGAAAAGTCTTGTGCAATCCATTGTAGATCCCTTTTTTGAGTGTTCGCTTTAACGGTCTCCCCGAAGAAGCAAGTCCGCATTCCTAAATACCCTAGAGTTCTAGTATGTACCGCTTTGTCATCTTCCTGCTCTTGTTTGGCACATGGATTATATTTTCCGGACGGTTTGACTCCTTCCACCTTACCCTGGGACTCCTTTCTTCCCTGTTTATCACCCTGATATCTTCCAGTTTCTTGTTCACGAACCGGTCAAAAAGTCTGGGTGCAAGATTGGGGGAAGTGGCGCGGCTGCCGGCTTACCTACTCTGGCTCATGTGGGAAATTGTGCTCTCCAATATCCATATTTTGAAACTGGCCCTTACACCGGGAGAAATCAAGGACCTCGACCCTTCCCTGGTCCGCATCAAGACCAAGCTGAAAACAGATTTTGGGAAATATGCGCTCGCTAATTCCATCACCTTAACCCCGGGAACTATCACCATCGACGTGGACGGTGATGAACTCCTCATCCACTCCATCAGTAAGCATACGGCCGATGGAGTAAAAGATGATACCATGGAAAATAAAATCGCTCAGGTATTTGAAGGAGGGGAAGGCTAGGCATGGAGAATTTTTTTGTATGGGCCGGAGTAGCCATCCTGGCACTGATGCTACCAATTCTCTACCGCATCGTAATTGGGCCTACGGCCATTGACCGGATTGTAGCCGGAAATGTTATCGGCACCAAAACAGCCGTTTTGCTGATCATCATCGGTATGGTCTTCGGACGCGTTGAAATGTTTGTGGATTTTGCGCTGACCTACGCGCTTCTGAATTTTATCGGATCCCTGGCAGCGGCGCGGTTCTTTGACCGAGTAAATCCGAGAAAGGAATTTTCAAACATGGAAGCAGAGGAGCCACAGGAATGATTATCAATACCATCAGCATCGTTCTCATCTGTATTGGCATTGTCTTCTTCGTCGGAGGCGCGGTGGGGATTATCCGTTTCCCGGATTTTTATACCCGGATGCACGCAGCAGGAAAAGGGGACACCTGTTCGATGTTTCTCATCCTGGCCGGCTTGGCCCTCTATCAGTTGCACGACCCTACCCTGGCCAACTTCCTGGTAGCCGGAAAAATATTTTTTATCACGCTCTTTATCATGGTAACGAGTCCCACCAGCACCCACGCGCTGATCAAAGCCGGCTTCGAAGAAGGCGTGAAAATGTGGACCCGTAACGGAACAAAAGGAGATGGCGAAAAATGATCTGGATTTTCGACATTATTATTCTGGTTTTCCTGGTAGTTACCGCACTCATTTCGCTCCAGGTTAAAGATTTATTAAGCGCCGCCATGATTTTTGGCGTGTATAGTTTTCTCATGTGCCTGCTCTGGTCGGGCATGGGAGCTGTGGATGTCGCATTCACTGAAGCCGCTGTAGGAGCAGGAGTGAGCGCTGTATTTCTCATTTCAACTGTGCTGCGCACGAAAAGGAGGTCATCAGATTGAAAATTCTAGGATTCATCGCTGTCATAATTACCGGTATTCTCCTGCTTCAGGCTGAACGAGATTTCCCGGACTGGGGAGACCCAGCATCGCCCGCCAACAACTACCGGTTGTCCCAGCACTACATAACCCAAACCTTTACGGAAACCACGGTGCCCAATATGGTTACCGCCGTCCTGGCTGATTACCGGGGCTACGATACGATGTTCGAAACGGTAGTCATTTTCACCGCCGGGATCGCTATCATTGGTATTCTGCGTGTGTTTGGTTCGAGTAGCCAACTCGAGCACAAGGAACCCACACTTACCGCTAAAAAGCCGGACTTGATCGTGGATACAACTTGCCGGTTGCTGATCCCCATCATTCAGCTATTTGCCCTCTATGTGGTGGCCCACGGTCACCACAGTCCGGGCGGCGGATTCCAGGGAGGCGTCATATTCGGGGCAAGTTTTATACTTCTAGCTTTGGCTCGAAATTTGCAGACGGCGCAGAAATGGCTACCGGAAAGCCGGGTACTCACTTTGGCGGGAGCAGGCATCTTCATCTACGCAGGATTCGGAGTAGCAGCCTTGGTACTGGGTGGGGATTTCCTCGATTACGGTATCCTTACCAAACTGCTTCCGGGAGGCGTGGAAGATGCTCGATCACACAGCATGCTGGGAGTCGAAATCGGCGTGGCCTTCACCGTTACCGCCATCATGTTTTCCATCTACTCCAACCTGGCTTCCAACGGTAAAATGAAGGAGGGCATTTAGACCATGGAATTTCTCGAAACCATTTCTACCAAGTTCAATTACTGGATCTACATCATCATAATGATGATCGGACTCTATGCGATGATCTCGAAGAATAATCTGGTCAAAAAACTGATCGGGATGTCCATCTTTCAGACGGCGATCATCTTGTTCTATGTCTCGATTGGTTATAAGGAAAATGCCACCATACCTATTCTCTATCATGACCAGGTGCACGGAGCGCAGCATGAGGAAGCCGGAGACCAAAACGAGCTAAGCAACGCGGTGGAGGAAGCCGCAAAGGAGATCCATGTGGCTGCGGATGAACAGGCGGAGCATGGGCTGGAAGCCAGCCATGTTGATCACCCTTCGAGTCTGGAAATAAACCCCGACCACTTTGCCAACCCACTACCCCACGTACTCATGCTAACCGCCATTGTCGTGGGTGTCGCAACCCTCGGTGTGGGATTGGCTATTACCCAAAAGCTTTACGGAGAATTTGGCTCTATCGAAGAAAGCGAAATCCTTGAACAGATCAAGTCCGCCAAATGACTGAACAAGCTCCGGTATTAATTCTTCTCTTTCCGTTTCTCAGCGCCATTGTGGTGGCGTTAGCCGGTATCCGCATGAAAGGCCTTTGCTGGCCTCTGGTTTTGCTGAGCCTGGCCGGATCGGTGTGTGCCAGCCTGAGCACCTTGGGCCGAGTGTTGGACGAAGGCACCATTCGTTATCACCTGGGAGGCTGGGCCCCGCCAATTGGTATTGAATTCCGCATCGATGGCTTGAATGCGCTAGTAGCCGTGACCGTATCCTTGGTTGCTTTGATCACTGCGATCTACTCGAAGATCAGCGTAGAGGCTGAAAGCAAGGACAAAGTTTCTCAGTATTACGCAATTTTTCTCCTGCTGATCGCCGGTTTGCTGGGCATGGTCATAACGGGAGATGCCTTTAATCTTTATGTATTATTGGAGGTCTCTGCCCTGACCAGTTATGCGTTGATCGCCATGGGATCCAAACGGGCTACCCTGGCTGCCTTCAAGTACCTGATAATGGGAACCATTGGGGCTTCGTTCTACCTGTTGGGAGTTGGTTATTTGTATATCAAGACCGGTTCCTTGAACATGTTCGATATTCACGAGCAGCTGGTCCTGAATAATCTGGAACAATCGCCGACCATTCTGGTGGCTTTCATGCTGATCACCGTCGCCGTGTGGATCAAAATGGCGTTCTTCCCACTACACGCCTGGTTGCCCAATGCCTACGCTTTTGCCCCGACAACCAGCAGTAGTATCATGGGGCCTCTGGTAACCAAAGTGATGATCTACGTAATGATCCGCATGGTGCTCACGGTGTTTGGCCCTGACTATGCCTTTGAAGTACTGAACTGGGACAATATTGTAGTCTGGTTGGCAGTGATTGCTATTCTAGCCGGCTCGATTGGAGCTTTGGCACAAAAGGACCTGCGCAAAATGCTGACCTTTCTCATTATTGCCGAAGTTGGCTACATGGTGGGTGGTGTCTGGTTAGCCGACGAAACCGGCATGGTTGGATCGATTTTCCACATCATTAGTGATGCGTTCATGACCCTCTGTGTTTTCCTTTTTGCCGGAATCGTTTTTACAAAAACAGGCCGTCGAAACATCACAGCCGTCGAAGGCATGTTTAAGAAAATGCCCTTAACTATGGTTGGCTTTATTGTGGGGGCTTTTTCACTGATCGGTATTCCTCCCACCGCAGGATTTTTTAGCAAGTGGTATCTGATTCAAGGCGGAATTAATTCCGGTAATTGGGAATACGTGGTAGCATTGCTGATATCCAGTCTGGTGAATGCGGTACTCTTTTTCCGCATAATTGAAATTGCCTACTTCGGCGCCAAACCAGCTGACGGTCATGACGACCACCATGGTGAAGATCATTCCAAAATATCAGAGGCACCTTTTACCCAGCTGGTCCCATTACTCGGCACTGCGGCCCTACTTGTGATAATCGGTATTTATAATAAAGATATCGTTTCAATCATTCAGGACTTTCTCTTACCATTTAACCTGGGAGCCGGCAGCTAAGATGACTTCCAATATCATCAGTTTTACCCCTGTCCTGGTCTGTCTGGTATCTCTTCTGGCGGTCCTGCCTATTGTTTTGCTGGGTAAAAAACCGAATCTGAGGGAAGGGGCCACGTTTGTGGCCGGATTCATAAAGTTCGGATTGGTGGTCTCCATGCTGCCAACCATTTTGGCCGGAACAAAAATTGAATACACACTCTGGCAAATCCTCCCCAGCCTTTCGATTGCATTCCGGGTAGATGAGTTGGGCATGTTGTTTGCTCTGGTTGCCTCCTCCCTTTGGATCATCACTTCCCTGTATTCGGTCGGTTACATGCGAGGGCTGAAGGAGCATTCGCAAACGCGATTCTATTCATTCTTTGCCGTATCACTCTCAGCGACCTTGGGCGTAGCATTTTCAGCTAATCTTTTTACCCTGTATCTCTTCTACGAGATGCTATCACTGGCGACTTATCCGCTGGTAACGCACCACCAGGATAAAGAAGCGCGTACAGGCGGACGGACTTATTTAACTTATCTACTCACGACCTCCATTGGATTTGTGTTGCCTGCAATGATTTTCATCTTCCTTAAAACGGATGGTGGGCTTGATTTCGTGGGAGGTGGTTTCTTAAGCGGCCACATTGGTCCAACGGAAGCCCTCGTGCTTCTACTCCTCCTAACCTTTGGATTCGCAAAGGCTGGTCTCATGCCATTCCACTCTTGGCTACCCGGGGCGATGGTAGCCCCTACCCCAGTAAGCGCATTGTTGCACGCCGTTGCCGTCGTGAAGGTTGGCGTGTTTTGTATTCTGCGCGTCTATTCAGGTGTATTCGGAATCGATTTTCTAGCAGATTTGGATCTTGGAGTAATCATCAGTTGGATCGCAGGCTTTACCATCGTTGTATCCTCGGCAATTGCACTGACGCAGGATAATCTGAAGCGACGGTTGGCATTCTCGACGATCGGTCAGCTTTCTTACATCATCTTGGGCATGGCGCTGCTAACTCCCTATGGCGCGACCGGTAGTATGATGCATATTGCCATGCATGCGTTTGGAAAGATTACCCTGTTCTTTTGCGCAGGTGCAATTTTTGAAGCAACAGGCAAGAAATATATCAGCCAAATGGTCGGTATCGGCAAACGTATGCCCATAACTATGACTGCATTTTTTATCGGATCATTGAGTGTCATCGGCATCCCTCTAGCGGGCGGATTCTGGAGTAAATTCTACTTACTACTGGGAACCGTTGAGACCGGCCAATATGCCATGCTCATTATTCTTCTGACGAGTTCGCTACTCAACGCGGCCTACTTCTTCCCAATCGCATTTCGAGCTTTCTTCTGCAAACCCGAGGATTCTCTTTTCGAAGACAAAGTGGAGGAAGCCCACCCTTGCGCGGTAGCTGCTCTTTCACTGACTGCATTGGCAACCATGGTATTGTTTGTTTACCCTGAACCTTTTTACTCTCTGGCCGAAGCTGCCACCCGTCAATTCATGAACTTTTAAACCTAAGGTTTCAAACGCCTTCGTACCGAGCAGAATGCGACATCACCCAAGAGCAGGCTTCTCTCACTTTATATCAATTTGTAATGAATAATAGTATACTGTTTTTAATCTTCATCAAAAATCGCGTTTCAAAAAAGCCCTTGTTATTTTCGCTTCGCTGTCGCCAGGGCTCGGTACGCAGGCTAAAACCGACATGCACGAATAGCTGCGTTCCAGCATGCAACCCGCTTGGTCACGTAGAAAACTACGCTCCCGCGCTCGATTGCAAACTGCGCCTTGCTCTTCATCGCATCTCGATTTTTTGAAACCCTTAGGTTAAACCACACTTGTTATGGAAGAAGAGATTCAAGAATTATCACACGAAGCATGGCCCGGTTTTAAAAAAGCGTTCATTGTAGTAATGGCCCTCCTTACAGTTTATCTA
>JAPUIL010000636.1 GCA_027297085.1 Verrucomicrobiota bacterium
TACTGCAACATCTGTTACGCCCTCACCGACTTCGGCCACCGTGGCTGATACTTCATGCCCTATCGGCAGAGGCGTCTCAACCCGTTGATCCATGTGACCGTGGAAAATATGAATATCCGTTCCACAGATCCCGCAATAGGCGACTTCCAGTCGAACTTCACCACGCATAGGAGGCACGGGTACACTTTCGCCAACACCTACCGTTCGGTTACCATGATAAATCGCTGCTTTCATTTCTAATTCAAATGTTCGATATCTGGAAGTTAGAGCCTAGATTAACGGCAACAGCTGAGAGGCAATTATACTAACAATTAATCCTACCGTAGCCATTATGGTGGCCATGATTGAAAAGTTCATCAGCGTTTCACCTTCGGTCATACCACTCATTTTGCTGATTACCCAAAAGCCGCTGTCGTTCATCCAGGGAACAGGCTTGGATCCGAAACCGATGACCATGGCGAGGTATATAGGATGAAAGCCCAACGTTTCAGGAGCGGCCATAGGACCTAAAATCCCAACTGAGGTAATCATGGCCACGGTCGCTGAACCCTGAACTGTGCGAATCATAGCCGTAAGAATAAAGGCCATGGGCAGAAACCATATGCCACCGACTACATCAAGCTGCTCCACCACTCCTCGAATGCCGGACTGTTGAAGCATGCCTCCAAACGCACCTCCTGCGCAGGTGATCATCAGGACAATACCACCACTGGAAAGAGCGTGATGCATCGCATCTATGATCGCGCTTTGATCTCCTTTTTTAATTTGAAAGAGTGTGAATAAACCCACACATGCTCCAAGCGTAAGTGCCACATTTTTATCACCCAACAACCCTACAAGAGATGCAAACCATGTAGGTAGTTCCATTCCGGCAGCCCCTGCAACTCCAGTGAGTATTGTTTTACCGGAGAGAAGAATAAGCGGTAATAAAATTGGAGTCATCGACAACCACAATGCGGGTAGATCACTATCATTAATTTCGTCCCAATGTTGCATCTTTTCATCGCCACCTTCTTCCAATTCTCGAAAGGGAATAGGCTTCCTGCGATTAATCCATTTCGCATAAAGCATCCCGCTATACGCGGCTATTCCACCTACTAAGATTCCGGAAATCATCATCATTCCTATATCGATATTCAACTGCTCAGCCACGAACAAGGGTCCGGGAGTTGGCGGAATTTGCGAGTGGGCAATAGAACCGCCAGCGATAATTGCCAGAACATATAGGCCGTAATTGCGTTTCGTCGATGCGGCCAGTGCTTTTGCAAGCGGTATTAACAAATAGAATACAGTATCAAAGAAAACCGGTATGCCTAAAAAGAAACCGCTGGCACCCATGGCGGCGGGTGCTCGTTTTTCACCCAATGCCTTCAGAATGCCACGAACAATACGAAGGGCTGCACCACTATCCAGCAAACATTTTCCGATGATGGAAGCCATACAAATGACGATGCCTATCTTGCCACAGGTCACACCAAAAGCCGTCGCAACACGAAGTCCAAACGGCGAACTGGCTAAACTCGCAGCCTCAGCGGCTGTTTTTCCTTCTCCCTGCCAGTATCCGATAATGAGATCTGGAGAAGAAAACGCCGCAACAGCCATGGCGGCCAAGGTAAGAGTGAAGAAGGCGTGGAGTTTGAAGAAAAGGATGCCGACAAAAACTATGACAATACCCAGAAGAAGAACTAAGAGTGGATCCATATGATTTAGTTTCTAGGCAAGCAACCACAGCATGTCATGCAAATAATGCAGCGAGGCTTATCAATTGTATTAAAAGCAAAATCTATTTACCTCATAGTTTCAAAAAATCTAGATGTGATGAAGAACACGTGTCTCGCCATAGCCCTTGGGCGACGGCGGAAGGCGCAGTTTGCAAGCAAGCGCGGGAGCGTAGCATGTTGGTGTCGTTGCACTCGAAACTACGTAACCAAGCGGGTTGCGAGCTGGAACGCAGCTCTTCGCGCATGCGCCAGTGCGCCGTAGCCTTGGCGAAGGCTGTATTGATTTTAGCCTTCGTACCGAGCTCTTGGCGACAGCGAAGCGAAAATAACAAGGGCAATTTTGTAACGTCAAGCGTGCCCGGCGTAGATTCTTTCGAAGCCTGGGTGGTGTTTGAAAAGTTTATACTAATATCCATAACACACTGATTTTTAATGAGATAAAGCCTGCTCTTGGGTGATGTCGCATTCTGCTCGGTACGAAGGCGTTTGAAACATTAGGGTTTAGCTTCCTCCAAACAGGATTATAGCTTACAAATAAACATCACCAGAATTACACCGTCATGAATTTACCTCATCTCAGTCGCCGACGATTTATACAACTGGCATCCGCCATAAGCACAGGCGGCCTATTACCAGAATTTTCCTTCGCTGCACACCATTCCAGCAAGGTAGCAAACGGACTTTCCGGAAGGCTCTTCAAGACCCTCAAGATAAATATGATCAAAGTTCCAGGAAGCCTTACGGATAAATTCAAAGCTGCCAAAGCGGCAGGCTTCATGGGAGTGGAAATGAATTCACCCGGCATGGACGTCGATGAAACCAGGAGAGCGATTGAAGGGTCTGGATTGCCGGTCGACGGTACGGTTTGCAGCACCCATTGGAAAATCCGTCATTCCAGCCCAGATGCGGCAATCCGCGCCCAGGCACTTGCCGATCTTAAAAAGGCGCTCCGCGACACCCACGCCGTTGGTGGACATACGGTTCTGCTTGTTGTTGGAAAAGGTGAAGACGGTCGCGAGGATGTCATCTGGAAGCGATCGGTAGAAAATATCAGGAAAGCGGTTCCACTGGCTGCCGAGCTAGGCGTAGCCATAGTCATAGAAAACGTATGGAACCAGTTTCTATACAACCATGACGGCGGGTCGGATCAAACAGCCGACGAATTCGCACGTTATGTGGATGAATTTCAATCCCCATGGGTGGGTATGCAATTAGATATTGGCAACCACTGGAAGTATGGATCTATGGGCGACTGGATTCGCACGCTCGGCAAGCACGTCATCAAGCTCGATGTAAAAGGCTTCTCCCGGACGCAGGGTAAATTCACCGCGATCGGTGAAGGTGACCTGGATTTTGCCGATGTCCGTAAAGCACTCCATGAAATTAATTATTATGGATGGGTGGCCGCCGAGGTAAAAGGCGGCGACCTGGAAGCCTTGAAGACCATTTCCCGGCAAATGGATAAAGTATTCGGGTTATAGTATTGGTGACCAAGATTGTACCGATTCAAGGTAGGGCAGTTATGCCTACCGAGTTGCTTCAGCAATGACATCACTCGAACCGCCGATTCTAAAACGGCTCGCTTGGCGTGAACCTCATTGAACAGACATTAATGTATACTTACAGTTACGACGGCATCGCGAGGACGCGATTGCCCTACCATATAAACTCTAACAGGTAGGGCGTTACACGTCCTCGCAGCGCCGATCACTGGGACTTTCAGTCAATAACTTAGATTATTGGAACGTAGGACTTGGCTTTAATCATTCAATGAGAAAGTAGATTATAGGTAGAACCGCAGACAGCTATTTTGGTGTCGGCCGAACATTAATGTGCGGTAACCAATCGGCCAGGTAGGTTATCACCGCCGAGAATTCAGGAAACTCAGCCAGATTTCTGAATTCCCTAGGATCCACGCTGTGATCATATAGCTCCTCGGATCCATCCGCGTATCGGATGTACCGCCAATTTTCCGATCGCACCGCGTGTTCCATATATTGATGAGTAGTTACAATTGCACGGCCGGTTTTCAGGTCCGGGTTCTTTAATAGTGGTACCAGACTTCGACCTTCCAAATGACCGGGGTCCGCAAGTCCGCACAATTCAACCAGAGTGGGATAAAGGTCAAGCAAGCTGACAGGCTGATTGCAACGACTTCCCAATTGCCAATTGTCATCCGTACCTTCTTTTCCAGTACGACTATCCATTAAAATCAAGGGCACGTGGGTCGCTTGCTCCCATAGCGCAAATTTTTCCCAGTGATTTTTACTACCTAGATGGTATCCATGGTCCGACCAGAGCACGATTATCGTATTATCTGCCAAGGGTCCGTTCTCCAATGCAGACAGAAGCCGTCCCACCATAACATCGGCAAAAGTCATAGATGCCAGATATGCCTGCACAGCTTTTTCCCTTTGTTGGTTTTCTATTATCCAGTCATGCCATTTATGACGTATCAAATTTAGCCCGGCTTCTGGTATATCATCCAGGTCGTCCTCTGGTTCCGAACGTAGTTCAATCTCATCCAGAGGATGCTGGTCAAAATAAGCTTGTGGAGCCCACCAGGGCCAATGCGGCCGGTAAATCCCTACGGCGAGAAATAAAGGTTTGGCATGTTCCTTGGACAATTCTTCTTCTGCCCAGGTAACCACTTGAGCATCGGCCATATCTGAATCCTCTATATCCAACGGTGACCAATCAAAACGACCACGGTAAAAGTCTTCATTCGTATTAACCGGCCACTGTTCTGGTGTCACTTCAGCTGGCATTTGGCGCTCTTTCGAGGGAAAAAACGCATCCCAGGGCTCCGCATCGAGATGGCCGGTTAAGGCTTTTTCCGTAATAGTATGCGCGTGATACAGTTTGCCACCTCCCTTCGTGAGGTAGCCAGCGGCCTGAAAGCTATCGGGAAGCGTGGTCACATCCTTGGTATAATCCATGACTCTCCAATCGTCACCGTTGGAATATACACCGGTACTGGAAGGACGAAGGCCGGTCATTACACTGGTGCGAGACGGGTTGCAGCCAGGAGCGGTGCAATGGGCATTGCTGAACAGTACACCGCTGCTTGCCAATTTATCCATATGAGGTGTCTTTACGCCCGGATGCGGATTCAAACACCCCACCCAATCGTTCAGATCATCTACGGCGATAAAAAGCACATTCGGGCGATCTTCCCTTCCCAATACTGTGGCTAAGGAAGCAAGCCAAAAAACAACGAAAAGAAATTGGGAAAGAGATTTCATTTAGAAAGATATCAAGGATTGGTATACTATAAACACACAAAAAATTCAGGTTAGAAAATCGAGAAAAAGTTTCCGTGAAAATGCAGGAGCGAGTTTACGAGTTTCGGCGTAGCTCTTGAGCTAAGATGGATCCCGCGATTGCTTCAGGTCTTGAAGCTGTCGAAAGTCTAAAAGCAATCGGGGCATAAAGCCCCTCCTACATAAATAACAGCGCGAGCTAAACTGTAAAAACGAATCCCCGATGCAAACAGGATGTTTGTTAGAAAGCGTAGCAAAGTATCTATCGAACCATGGGTAACTTAAAAATTCTAAAATCACATGAGCCATGAGTCGTGGATTCTTTTTACTCAGTCCGAATAGGCTGATTTCTTTCGTATGCAGTGAGACATTGACGTAGAGAATCCGCCAGTACCTTATTTTTGTTGGTCTCCGCCAATTGTATTCCCAGACCTGCCGTTTGAACGGCATTTTCAAACTGCCGGTTTTCAGCATAAGCAGCTGCCAGGACTAAATGGAAATCCGCCTCGTCCGGCGCCAGTTTCACCAAACGCTCAGCCAGCTGAACTGCCTCAGCGCCATTGCGGTATTGGGAGGACTTGGCCGTTGCCAAGATCCAGGCTAGCTCTCTTAGAATTTTTAAACTGTCCGGATCGCGTTGCAGCCCAATCTGCAGCAATGCAATAGCCTGCTGCTTTCTGCCAGCAGCATCGAGGGTCAAACCCAACAGGGAATGACCTTCCTCGATATCAGGATCGTTTTTCAGTTGTGTACCCAAGAACTGGATCGCTTCATGAATACGCCCCTGCTGGGCCATGAATTGAACATAACGTGACCTTGCCACCACAAAATCCGGGTCCAACTCAATAGCCTGCTTGTAGTGATCGATTGCTCCTGCGTAGTCCTTTTTCTGAGACAACATTTGTGCCAGCAAACTCTGAGCCTCTGGGCTATTTGGATCAACTCGAGTCCAGTCCCGGGCAACTTGCAGTGCTTCCGAAATTTCACCAATAGTTCTCAAGCTTTGAACCAACAATGCTCTGACCTCCTTATGCCCAGGATCAATACTAACCGCCTTGCGCAGTTGCTCCAGAGCCTCTTGCCGTTTGCCCTGTTTACTTAAGATCAGTGCAAATACATAACGAATATCGGGATCTTCCGGATGGTCATTTACCAAGGACTTATTGTAGCGAGCCGCCTCGTCATAACGTTTCGCATCATAAAGCAACTGAATTTGTGCATTGCGTGCTTCTATGGCGTGAGGATTGAGCTTCAGGATTGCTTGAAGTCTCTGCTCGGCTTCATCATAATCGCCCAGGGAGGCCGAAATTTTACTGAGTTCGAGCAAGGCTTCGTGGTTACCTGGAAATTCACTGACAATTCCTTGAAGTAATTCACGGGCTTCTTCTATTTCCCCCATCTCAAACATCAGACGACTCAACCGTCTTGTTAAGTCAGGATCATTCGGTTTTTCCGCCAAGGCGATTTCGTAAAGCCTCCTACTCGCCTCCCTCGTTTCATTGGTAAACTGCTCAATCAACTTGCGTGTTTCACGCTTTCTCGAAAGCTGCTTCTGGCGATGATTCCACTGGTTGGTAAATGGAGCTTTGTTCAGCAGCTGCTCAGTGAGTTTTCGTGCAATCTGAAGCCGGTCCCATTCAGAGAAAGCCAACGAGGAAGACAGACTCGCCAGGTTCGGCAAGGTTTCACTGGGAAGACCTACGTTTTTAATTACCGCTTCTGCTATGGCTGTAGCCACCGTGAAATTGCCAGCGAAGGACAAGTGCACATGATCA
>JAPUIL010000637.1 GCA_027297085.1 Verrucomicrobiota bacterium
TGATGCCTCGTCGCGGTTCGTCCGCGATCGACGAAGTCGACAGCTTGCTGCGGGGTGGCAAACAAAGGGCGCCGATATTCGCTTGAGCCGATTGTTAATTTCTTCTTTTTAGTAAACTATGAGTAGGGATTTTCTAGATACGCTACGGGCTGATGGAGTTGTATCCCAAGGAGATGTTTCGCTTGAACCATTAGCCGGTGGCGTCTCCTCGGACATTTACCTGGTTGTGGATGGCGATCAGAAATTCGTGGTTAAGCGTGCGCTTGCGAAACTAAAAGTTGAGGCGGATTGGTTTGCCGATGTATCACGCAACGAAACGGAAAAAGACTACATTGAGTATGTGGGAGGAATCACACCTGCGTGTGTACCCAAAATTCTCGGTTCCGGCGATGGATATTTCGTTATGGAGTATTTGGGTGATGGATTCGCCAACTGGAAACAATCCATGCTGGAAGGTCAGTTTGATAGTGAGCGAGCTAGAATGGCCGGCTCATTTCTAGGACAGATCCATAGCCGTTCGTCTATGGATCGAAACCTGGCTGAACGTTTCGACAAGATGGAGTCCTTCTGGCAATTGCGTATCGAACCTTACCTGGTGACAACTGGATTGAAACATCCTGAACTGGAAATTCTTTTTCTGGATGAGGCGAATCGATTGAAAACGGAGAGCTCAGCCCTGATCCATGGTGATTTCAGCCCGAAGAACATGCTTTTTTCTGATGACCGTCTGGTAGTGTTGGACTGTGAAGTGGCTTGTTACGCGGATCCGGCATTCGACGTTGGGTTTCTTTTAACTCATTTGTTTCTGAAAGCGCTGTATCATAAAAACTACTACCCGGAAATCGTTGATATGATTGATGGGTTCAGGTCAGCTTATTCGGAAATGAATCCGGATTTAGAGGTCCGAGTTTCGAGGCTGCTTCTTATGCTATTGCTAACCAGGGTCGATGGAAAATCACCGGTGGAATATTTGACCGAGGACTCCTCCAAAAAGTTTGTGCGGACGTTTACGAGCCGTGAACTGCTTGCAGAATTATTCGATTTAGAAGATTTAAAGGAAAAGTGGTTTGCTGGGCTGCGCAATTTAGCTGATCAAGGAGTTTCATGAAAATTAGTTCAATCGATGCCTTTCAGATATTTGATTCCCGGGGATTTCCAACCGTCGAAGCGCGTGTGGAATTGGATGACGGAACCGAAGGCAGAGGATTGGTGCCGTCAGGAGCCTCTACCGGGCAATTTGAAGCTCACGAGTTGAGAGATGGAGATCCAAAACGGTTTCTTGGGAAGTCGGTGTTGACCGCGATTGAACATGTTGAAAAAGAGATTGCACCTTTGTTGAAAGGATTGGACGTCAATGATCAGCAAGGTATTGACCAGCAAATGATCGAGCTGGACGGCACTCCTAATAAAAGCCGGCTGGGGGCGAATGCGATTCTCGGCGTATCTATGGCGGTGGCCAATGCAGCGGCTGCAGCCCATAATCAACCGCTTTTCGAATACCTGGGTCAAGGGAAGGGCACCTTGCTTCCTCTGCCGGAGATTCAATTGATCGGCGGGGGTGCGCACGCCTCCTGGCGCACAGATATTCAGGATTTTCTACTTATCGCCATCGGAGCCAAAACCTATTCCGAAACGCTGGAAATGACATTCAACGTATTTCACACCGCTGCGCGCCTTTTAAAGAAACGCAATACTCTGGCGGGTGTAGCGGACGAAGGCGGCTATTGGCCGACCTTCTCCAGGCATGCTGAGATCCTTGATTTCATGGTGGAGGCCATTGAAGCTGCCGGTTACCAGCCAGGGGTGGATTTGGGTATTTCTTTGGACGTGGCTGCCAGTGACTTGTTTAACAAAGAACAAGGTTTATATAAACTTCCCCTGGACGAGGCCAGTTACACACCAGACGAATTTATCGACCTCCAAGCCTCTTGGTGCTCCAAATACCCAATCGTATCGATTGAAGATCCGTTGGTGGACGATGACTGGGCAGGGTGGCAGAAATTTAACCAACGCCTCGGCGGTAAGATCCAATTAATTGGCGATGATCTATTTACCACTAATCCCGACCGCATCCAAAAAGGCATTGAGGAAGGGGTAGCCAATGCTGTTCTCATTAAATTGAATCAAGTCGGCACTGTCTCAGAAACGATCGAAGCCATCCGGCTTACCCAGTCAGCAGGCTGGAATCCTGTTGTCAGCGCTCGTTCCGGCGAAACAGAAGACGCTTTTATCAGTCATTTGGCCGTTGCGACCAACGCCGGGCAACTGAAAGTAGGGTCTTTTTCGCGTAGTGAACGCATGGTAAAGTGGAATGAAGTGCTCCGTATCCAGCGTATTTTGGGGGATCGTGGCGAATTTAAGGGAGGAATCCTTTTCTAAATATTGCACATATCCCGTAAAAATCGTAGTATTTCGTCCATTTTTTGCGTTGAGTATTTGCAAAACAGCTTATCTGAATTATACACAGACAGTCGAATTGCGTTTGTAGAAGGGATTAGAACTGCAAGAAAAACGCAAAAATTGCCTGACAGCGGTATCCGGGGGGACTTGGATAGGGGTTACCTAACTTTAATTAGAATTTGAATGACTAGAAACAAAAAAGAACCGCAAGGACTGTACAGACCCGAGTTTGAGCATGACAGCTGTGGAATCGGATTTGTCGCTAACCTTAAGGGAGTTAGATCACACGAGATCATCGAAAACGCCCTGAGCATGCTCTGCAATATGGAGCACCGCGGTGGCACTGGCTACGATGTGTTTAGCGGTGATGGCGCCGGTATTCTTACCCAGATTCCCCATGAGTTCTTTGCCGAAGATTGTAAAGTCAAGGGCTTTGAATTGCCGGAAGCGGGTGAATACGGGGTGGGCATGGTCTTTTTCCCAGCCGATAAAAACTGTCGTGTCGCTTGCCGTGTCCTGCTCACCGAAAATATTCAGAATCTCGGACTAACCTTGCTGGGCTATCGGCTAGTGCCCAAGGACAACAGCACCATTGGCCAAGCCGCCCGCGACACCGAGCCACAGATGGAGCAGGTGTTCATCGGCAAGCCTGAATCTATGGCCAACGATGAATTTGAGCGGAAGTTATTCGTTCTGCGCAATTACACCATCCATAGTGCCCATGATTCCATAGACGGCGCCGGGGACGATTTTTATATCATTTCAATGTCTTCGCGGACTATCGTTTATAAGGGGCAGTTCACCACTTACCAGGTGCGCGATTATTTCCTCGATTTGCAAAACGAGAAAACGGTATCCGCACTCGCGATGTTCCACTCGCGTTTCTCAACAAACACTTTCCCGTCCTGGAAGCTGGCCCAGCCCTTTCGCTACCTGTCACACAACGGTGAGATCAACACTGTCATGGGCAACATCAATTGGATGCGCGCCCGGGAGGCGATGCTGGAAAGCATCCGGTTCACTCCAGAAGAGCTTAAAATGCTGCACCCCGTGAGCGACCGTGCGATGTCCGATTCCGCCAACCTCGACATGGTAATCGAGCTGCTCGTTCTGAGTGGACGGTCCGTGGCCCAGGTGATGATGATGGTCATTCCCGAAGCCTGGCAGAGCCAGAAGGATATGGATCCCGTCAAACGGGCCTTCTACGAATACTACTCCTGCATCATGGAGCCCTGGGACGGTCCCGCATCCATCTCCTTTACCGACGGAAAAGTCATCGGCGCCACCCTGGACCGTAACGGCCTGCGCCCCTCGCGCTTCCTCGTGACTGATGATGATATGGTGGTCATGGGGTCGGAAACCGGTTCCTTGGAAATCGATCCCGCCCGCGTGGTCCGTAAAGGCCGCCTGCAACCCGGTAAAATCTTTATCGCTGACCTTGAACAGGGCCGCATTATTGCCGACGAGGAGGTCAAGGCCGATATCTGCTCCAGCCAGCCTTACGGCGAATGGCTTGCCGAGCACAAGATACTGCTCGACGACCTGCCCATGCCGGACGAAGAGCTTCGCCAGCCCAAGGAAGGAACCTTGAAAAAGCGGCAGAAAGCCTTTGGTTACACTCAGGAGGACCTCAATATCATCTTCACACAGATGGTGGGCACTGGCAAGGAGCCTCTCGGAGCCATGGGTGCCGACAATCCCCTAGCGGTGTTATCCGACCGGCCCCAGCACCTTTCCAATTACTTTAAGCAACTCTTCGCCCAAGTCACGAATCCCCCGATCGATTCCATTCGCGAGGAAATGGTCATGTCCCTGCAAAGTTATGTGGGTGGATCCCTCAACCTGCTGGACGAGACACCCCGTCATTGCCACAAGGTCGAGATCAAGCAACCAGTTCTCTCCAATGAAGAGCTGCAAAAGATTCGTCACATCGACCACGATCACTTCCAAGCTAAGAGCATTCAATGTATCTTCAAGGCAACGGATAAACCTGGCACTTTGAAAGCCGCACTCGACCGGATCTGCCGTTACGCCAAGGATGCCGTGTTCGATGGATTCTCCATCATTTTATTGACGGACCGCGGTATCGACAGCGATCACGCTCCCATTCCGTCCCTCCTTGCCACCGCTGCGGTGCACCACTTCCTCATTCGAGAAGGACTGCGCGCCAAGGCCGACATCGTTGTTGAAGCTGGTGACATACGCGAGACCCATCACTTCGCCACCGTCATCGGATACGGCGCTTCCGCCATCAATCCCTACCTCGCGTTCGAAACGCTTTTAGACCTTAAGGAACAAGGCGTCATCGATGCCCTGATGAGCGAGGAAGACGTCTTCAAGTATTACAAAAAGGCGGTAAACAGCGGTTTGCTCAAAATCTTTTCCAAGATGGGAATATCCACCCTGCAATCCTACCAGGGCGCCCAGATCTTTGAAGCTCTCGGGATCAGTAGTAAGGTGATCAACCAATACTTCACCGGAACGGTTAGCCGTATCGAAGGTATAGGGCTGGATGAAATCGCCCGTGAAGCACTCATGCGTCACCGCGATGGTTTTCCGCACGATGACAACATTGTCGGCGACGACATCCTTGACTCGGGAGGCGATTACGCATGGCGGCTCGACGGCGAGCGGCACCTATTTAATCCCACGACCATTCGCCTGCTTCAGCATTCAACGGCGGCCAATGATTCCAACATTTTCCGCGAATACGCCAACACGGTTAATGACCAGTCCCGCGAGGCATTCACTCTCCGTGGCCTTATGAATTTCAATTCCGACCGTCCCTCTGTCCCGATCGAGGAGGTCGAGCCGGTTGAGACTATCTTCAAACGGTTTGCTACGGGGGCGATGTCCTTCGGTTCCATTTCCTGGGAA
>JAPUIL010000638.1 GCA_027297085.1 Verrucomicrobiota bacterium
CAACCCAGACCCCCCTCTCCCGTCAGCTGGAAACCTGGGCAGCAGCTCTGTCGTCAGGCCGTTTTCTGTTCCAGGAGCGCGGAATGCAGTTAAATAGCTTCTATGACAGCGATTTCACAGAGAGCAAACCCAGGCCCAGAACGGGTCCGAGCCTGAAAAGAATTGACTTATTTTCGCCTCTGACGCACTGGAGAAATAAAGAGGGAACAACATCCCAAAGTTTACATACCACTGTTTCCGTAAATGGAGCGGCAAGGAACAGGGGCAGGCTTTGATATCTTGACAAACCATACATTTATAACATCAAAGCTCACCGGCGGTATTGGAGCGTAGCGGAATTGCCGGCCGGTGGAGTCTGCGGGTACACTGGCAGCGCTGCCGCCGACCTGCTGGGGGTGCGTCCCTCGGCGGTCTACCGGGCTGCGCAACGCGGCCGCACCGCTCGGGTGCGGTGGGAGAGGGTGCTCACAGTCGGAGAGACGGAAAAGAATATTAGGAAGCAACGTCCCCTATGACTGCGGCCTTGCTGGACGGCCTTTTTGATCATCCTGCGTTGTGTTGTCCGGAACGCGTACCGAGCAACATTAGGTACAATTAAGCCTTCAAAAGGGTTTTTCAGCAGTGGCCTAAGCCGTAAAACGTCCTGGGATTATCCTCGACGATCCTTTTATGTATCTGCGGCGTGATTCCGCCGGTTTCCTTCAACCGCGTCAGCGCCTCCAGTTCCGTGGAGGAATCGGCGTGGCCGTAGTCCGTGCCGATCATCATCGTGGTGTGGCCGGTATGATTGAGGAGATAGGGCACATCGTCGCCCACCTGGCAGGTGACGAAAAGCCGGTATTCTTCCATGAGGTTGTCCGGTAATCTGCTGTCTACGGTGTCGAGGCGCCGGCGCAATTCATAGATCACCCAGGGAATCCATGAAGCCGCGGTCTCGATGAAACCGAAGCGTAATTTCGGAAACATTTTCGGCAGGCCGCCGTTGACCAGGCGAAAAAAGGCGCCGACATTGAAGATCCGATACTGATTGAAGAAATCGCGACTGCCGTCCGGGTTGGCGAGCATGGTGACAGCGTTCCAGTTGCCGTTGGCTTGATGCAAGCCGATGCAAAAATCGATGCGCTGGGCCTCCTCATAGAGCGGGGAGAAATAGAGATCGGTGATCTGGCGCGTCCCTTCGAGCGCGCGCATAAAAATACCGCAGGCGCCGTTCTCCTTGGCGAACTTCAGTTGATCCAGGGCGTCCGGCATGCTCAACAAGGGCAGTGTCGCCATCCAGCGCAGGCGCCCCTTGCCTTCCTTCCAAACATCGGCCATCCATCGATTGTACGCGCCGCAAAGCGCGACATCCGTATCGGGTCTTTCAGTACACTGATCCAGGAAGATACTTGGGTAGAGTATTTGCACATCGATGCTCAACTCATCCATATGGCGGATGCGCGCCGCTACGTCCTCGAGGTCGCGCGTGGCCATCGTCGTCGTCATATCTCTGCCGA
The DNA here is from genome assembly GCA_027297085.1 of Verrucomicrobiota bacterium. Lineage (GTDB taxonomy): Bacteria > Verrucomicrobiota > Verrucomicrobiia > Opitutales > UBA2995 > UBA2995. The sequence continues at coordinate 1,497 of JAPUIL010000638.1, forward strand.
GCGCAGCGGAGCACTGCGCCAGCGCTTCAGTGGTGAACACGAAACGATTCAGCCCTCGAATCTTCCCGTCGATGACCCAATGCTGCCTCTGATCGTCACCCTCCTGCGTGTACAGACCAGGACGAAACTTCCGTTCCGAAGGCGTCAGATAGTCCCATGTATGAGGGCTCTCAACGACATGAGCGTCAGCGTCTACCCATCCCATGGATTTACCCTCCTTTTTTTACCGCGGTTTCACCCCAATTGATCTACATCGATATTCCGACTTGTCAAGAGTTATGCTGCTCATCTTGAATTTCGCAACACTAGAAAAGCGGAAAATAGCAAACGGTTCGCGAAATTGCTATAAGCGGGATAGGATCAAACCGTTTAGATGATGGCCTTACGAGGAGTCTCTCCAAAGAGTCGCACCAACCCGATGCCTCCCGTACGGCCACGCATGTTCTTTTCAGCCTGGGAGTTTCGTGTAATACGTGATGACTTCGGAACGCACACCATCTGCCCTGACCTTTATCAGACCGCTACCCTTAATGTCGGTGCCCGGAATGGCCCACCAACACCACGCCGTTATCACCTCCTCATTCTCTTGGGTTACGACTTCCGAGAGCTCCATGAAGGGGTCAGGGAGATTGCCACTCCGAAGAGATCGCACGGTCTCTTTCACCCCAGACAAGTATTCGGCGAACTCGCTTTTCGCAATCTTGCCGGCGTTCGGGTCATCGAATGTGTAATCATCCGATACAGCCTTCAGAATCGTGTCCGTGTCCCCCTTGGTCCATCCTTCAGCATACGTTCCCAAATGGTCGGCTGCACTCATGTCTGTCCTCCTGTGTTCAATTGGTCGGTGGGCGATTCTTCCGATAGGAATTCTTTATAAGAATCTCGCCATCGCGGAATGTGAAAACATCGCACCCGTTTACCTCTACTCTTTGACCGTCTTTATTGGTGCCGGTGAACGTCCATTCCGACACCCCACGGTACCCGACAATGAAATGCCGGGCTCCGAGCCACTGAGCATCCGGAAACGATTCCCAGACACTGGTAAATCCCTCGCGAACCGCTTTTTGTCCTTGATACCGGGTGCCACATACATCCGGACCTGATGAAGTCTCATATACACAGTCGTAAGCCATGAACTCGATCAGTGCATCCGCATCATGACGGTTCCAGGCATCTGCAAATGCCTGTAGAAACTCTATCGTCACTTCGTTGTCTGACCTTGCCATCAGACCATCCTCCCTCCTTTCACTGGACATCTAACTAGTAATATGCTGGTCAGCATATTACGTTGACTGACCTGTCAGTATTTCGAGCGATTTTAATGCGACTCCGATAGCTTAGCAAGGAAAATCCAAACCTTAAAAACCTGCAAACACTGCAGCTTTTGTCAGTATTTCCACTCCATCTATAAACCCTTGGAACAGGCCAAAAAGGTGCCAAGACTCAATTCATTAGCTCATTAATTGAGTCCTGGGGGTATAAAACGGAGCAAACCCAAGCCTGGAGCGGGTCCGAGCTCAAAGGGAATTGACAAAATCGTGAATCTGGGTAGGACTCATTTAAAGCGTCGGTTAATTGCGTCCTAAGAAAAGAGGTTAAGTCTGCTCTTGGCTCATCCCTTAAGTTTCTTCCCACATTTCATCCCCACATTAGGATTAAGTTATGTTATCTCTTCGATAAACAGCTCTATATTGTACTCGCGGCGGGATGGAGGTCAAATGAAAGAAAAGCGGGAGGCGGAAGGAGAAGTTTAAAGGATAAGTCATTGGGGTCGCATCTTTACTTTTGTTACTATATGCTGGAAGCCAATTCTACAACGGAACTAAAAAAAGCGCTGGGCGGTTGGTAGATTAGACTGTTACGGACCCCTTCTTCCTAAACCAAGTCTTCGTAGCATTTGTTTTTCAAAATTCCAAAAAAGCTTGTGTTGCCCAAAAAGAGTTCCTACAGTAACTAATAATACTTGATAAATGGCAAATATTATGAAAACACGAATTGGCCAAAATATCCAAGGCGAAGTCGTGGCTATATCT
>JAPUIL010000639.1 GCA_027297085.1 Verrucomicrobiota bacterium
GAAGCAAGACCGGCTTCGGGGTCATTCCTTGCAATCGCCGTGCCTAGCCATAGCCTTTCGAGGCGACGGCTGGTGCATGCCACCTGCCATGAGCTTGTCGAATGGATGCGGGATTTGAGGTTTGACCCCCTCGAAGAAAGAAAGGAAATGGACCGTAGATTGGCTTATAACGGCCTTAAGTGAGTGACATTCAAGTTACACCTTATATCTTTTAAAAGAGGGTATTAGAGTGCGCCAAGCAGGAAACGAATGGTATCCTGAGCCTGGGTGCCGTAACCGCCTCCAAATAAGTAAAAGTGGTTTAGTTCATGGTAGAGGTTGTATAGGCGCTTCCGATACCTGTATCCCTCATCCAGAGGTAAGACCGCATTATAACTCTTATAGAACTCTGGGGAGAATCCCCCAAACATCTCCGTAAACGCGAGGTCCGCCTCACGATCGCCGTAATAACAGGCGGGATCGAACAATATGGGTTCGCCCAAAGAATCAAACCCTACGTTTCCACCCCACAAGTCTCCATGTAGAAGAGATGGTCTTGGTGAATGAGTAGTGAAAAATGCTCCGAAGTTTTTGAGAAGTGCAGCCCTGTCTGTAAGTTTTAGCCCCTTTCGTTCGCAAAGACTCATTTGATGTTCGAGGCGATGTTGCCGGAAGAAACTAATCCAGTCCTCCTTCGGCGTATTGGGTTGTGGAGTCAGTCCTAGGTTGTTGTCGATGTGCCAGCCGAATTTATGACCGTGGTGTCCGTGAAGTGCGGCCAGCTGTTGCCCCAGTATTGCCATGCTTCCTGGTTGGGCGGATTGCATCGGGATATACTCTAAAACAAGTATCGCCTGTTTAGCAATTTCGGCCGAGAGAATCACTTGTGGGCATCGGATTGCCTTGGATGTGTAAATGGCCTTCAGGCTTTCAGCCTCTGCTTCGAACATCGGCAAATGTTCCGGCTCGTTCAGTTTGACGAAAAAGGAGCCATAATTGGTTTCCAAAACCTGGGCGTTATTAATACAGCCGCCTGAAACTGATCGATTACTCCTGTATTCAATGGATTGATCCAGGTGCAGGGAGAGACTCTCGCAGACAGCCTGCCACATTGGTCAACGCTCCAGAATGTGGTTAATCAAGTTTCGACATCCCTCCTCAACCATGTCCAGCACAACGTCAAATCCTCCTCCTCCCCCATAATAGGGATCAGGCACCTCCATAGGTTGCTCAGAGTTTACGAAGCTTCCAAATAAGCCGAGAACCGCTTTTGAATCTCCTATTGGCATCGAAGCTTGCAGGTCAGCCATATTGCTATGGTCCATGGCGAGAATGAGGTCAAACTCGTTGAAATCGGATGGACGGAATTTTCGAGACCGTCCGAAAAACGAAATTGAACGCTTGGCTCCCGCTTCCCGCATGCGGGCATCTGGCGGTTGTCCAGCGTGCATTCCGATCGTTCCGGCGGAATCGCAAGTGATTTGATCACCCAAACCTTGCTCATCGATTTGTTTTTGAAACACACACTCAGCAGCAGGAGATCGGCAGATATTGCCCCAGCAAACAAACAGTACTTTGAAAGGATCCATGATTGAGAAGTGTAGTGTTTTGTAGTGATTGCGTTCTTGAGTCGAGAATTCTGTTCTTATAACTTAGTTTGCATCAGATTTATCCTGGAATAACTTCTAACCATTCCATCGTGATTTTAGCTGTTTCTATTTCGGCGTTTTATTGGATCATCATCATACTCTTGGTGGTTGTGGTCTTTTATCTTCTAATGGATAAGCAACGACGAAATTTGAGGACTGATTCGCAGGAATTCGGGTCGGGTGTACCGGAAATAGGATTCAGCCTATTGGAGGCGAAGCAGGGAGAAACCTCCATCCAGACAGAAGAAGTTGATGAATTGAAGGAGAAGCTTGCTGCATTCAATCAGGCTATGGCTCAATGTCCGAGTTCCATTATTATTGCCGATCTTGAGGGGAATATTCAGTACGTAAACGCACGGTTCACAGAGATTTCCGGATATACCCTCGAGGATGTGATAGGCCGGAATCCACGGTTTCTGAAATCCGGCAATATGGATCCGGAAGTATATGCCGATTTGTGGAAAACGATTTCCGGAGGGTCAGTATGGCGTGGAGAATTGGAAAACCGAAGTAAGAGCGGTCAAATGTATTGGGAATTGGTATCCATATCTCCGATCAAAGATTCTGAAGGAAATCTTTTGCGATATTTTAGTGTAAAGGAGGACATCACGGAAATGAAACTACAGGAAGATGAGGCCAAGCGATCGCGTCTGGAAGTGGCTGTGGCTGAGGCTTCCGATCAAGCCAAGTCCGTCTTTCTCAAAGTCATCGGTGAGGAAATGAAAAACCCGCTTAATCAGATTTTGGGTTTCACCAACTTGCTTTCCCAAAGTCAGTTGAACAATGACCAGCTAAAGCACCTGAATCAAGTGGGTGGAGCCGGACTTAAATTGCTGGCTTTGATCGACCGAATTCTGGACTTTACGAAAGCCGAAACTGGCACCATGGAATTGGAAAACCAACCTTTCAAGCCGGCCGAGGTTTTGGATAATTTACTAAAGATCTACGAACAAAAGGCCGCGGCGCGTAACATCGTTGTCAAACGGGAAATCTCGGAGTCCATTCCCGATCATGTTGTTGGTGACGAGAAACGATTCAGACAGGTGCTGGAACATCTGCTCGACAATGCGGTACAATATACATTTGAAGGCACGATCAGGGTTAGCCTTTCTGCCACATACAATAAAGCTACTCAGATCTGGGAATTTCGTGGAGAGGTGGAAGATACAGGAAAGGGTTTTCCTGAGGAAAAGATTCAGGAGCTGTTTAAGCCCTTTACTCATTTAGAGCCCGGATCCGGCGTGGGTTTGGGATTGGCCCTCTGCCAACGTCTATGCCATTTGCAGGGTGGAGTGCTTAATGCTAAAAGTATAGATGGGGAAGGTACTACCTTTACATTTGATCTGAAGCTCAAACCCATGGATGTGAACCAGATGGCGGTTCAGGTGGCACAAGGACCTGAAGGCAAACTGTTTGCCCGCTCTTATCCCGTAGACATACTGGTAGCGGAGGATAACAGGATAAATCGTCGTCTACTGGATACATTGATGGAACGGCTAGGCTACGAAGCAGCTTTTGCGGTGGATGGCGTTGGTGTTTTATCAGAAATAAGGAAACAGAGTTACGATCTTATTCTAATGGATCTTCAAATGCCGAACATGAATGGCATAGAGGCAGCTCGTAGGATACGGACCGGTGAAGTTGGAAAAGATGTTGCGGTAGCCAGAATAGTAGCCATCACCGCATTTACGTCGGATGAAAATATTCAGGCCTCTCATGAAGTAGGTATGGACGCATTTCTGGCCAAACCTTTCGATATTTCCAAAATTAAAATGGAAATTATCCGTGCTTACGAAAGCAAAATGGCGCGTAGAAGCAAAGTTTCTTAAACTTGTTATTCCCCGTGGTCTCCTTGGCTCGGCG
>JAPUIL010000064.1 GCA_027297085.1 Verrucomicrobiota bacterium
CTTCAGGCGTTGCCGAGTGTTGAGCCCAGTCTTTCCTATTCGTGGAAGATTCCACCCTATAGACTTCTCCCGGGATGCTGGTCCAATGAACCCGATACCCTTAAAAATGTTATTCCCCGCCGCAAGCATCGGGGTATCTGAATTGGAAACAGCGCGCCAAAGGTTCACTTCCAACCAATCATTCTCCTTTCTTCGCAAAGACTCAGCAGACATCTTTGGCCAGGCCATGCTGTTCCTCGTAATTGTCCGGCATGCCATCCTCATCCGTATCCAGCTCTTCAATTAGCCTAATTCAAAGCCCTCATCATCCGTCGCTTCCCTTTTTTTCAACCATGAGGCCGTCCGCCGCGTTGTCTCCGTCCACATAGACATCCAGTAAATCAAAATTGCAATGTCAGTGAATTACGGGAAATACCCTAGATCTAAGCAAGTGAATCCCCTAAATTTTTCATTACCCACTGAAATTTGGAAATCCGCGAGAAAGCGCATATGAATCTTGCCCACTCAGTCTCAGTCATCTTTAGTGCTGAATATGGAGAAGGCAGTTCTGCCAGTCACGATAAAGGGTCTGATTCCCACCAGCACGGGAGTGGCTGTTTTTCTGGGCACCGAGGATAAAACTTTCGTCATTTACATCGATCCCTCGGTGGGGCAATCGCTGTCGTTGGCGATCAATGAAGTAAAACGAAGCCGGCCCCTTACCCACGATTTGATTTCCCATATCCTCCTGGGTCTAGAGGCCAAACTCGACCGAATCGTCATCAACGATGTGGACTCCGATAAATTTTTTGCCCGGCTGATCCTCAATATGGAAAATGAGCTCGGGAAAAAGATTATCGAGATCGATTCACGCCCGAGCGACTCACTCGTTCTGGCGGTTCAAAACAAGCGGCCGATTTACGTATCTAAAAAAGTTTTTGATTCGGTTGAAGACGTGACTGCTGTTTTCGAAGACATTAAAAACCGAAACGGAGACAGCGAAAATCCTAGGGAGGATATTTGAGTAATACTGCTTCCGACCCATGACTCGGCCACTTCCTGAACCGATCCTCCGGGGCCAGCCTTGCACCGCATTGGCTCCCATGCAGGACGTTACCACTTGGGAGTTTATGAAGGTCATTCAAGAGTATGGTTCCCCCGATTTTTATTTCACAGAGTATTTCCGGGTTCACGAAACATCCGTCCTGGAAAAACACATTCTATATTCCATCACTAACAATCCGACCGACCGGCCAGTCTTTGCACAATTGATTGGGGAGAACCTGGAATATATTCAGCGGACCGTTGAAGATCTAAAACCACACCCTATTGCAGGCATAGATCTTAATCTCGGCTGCCCTGCTCCGAAAGTTTACAAAAAGAACGTGGGTGGTGGTCTACTGCGCGATCTGGATCAAGTTGATAGAATCCTTGGACTACTGCGCGAAATATCCCCACATCGGTTCACGGTAAAAGCGCGTATCGGATTTGAGGATACCGAACCCTTTGAGCGGTTGATTGAGCTTGTTAATAAGCACGAGGTCGATCTTCTAAGCCTGCATGGTCGCACAGTCAAAGAAATGTATTGGGCTGACGTGCACTATGACTATATCGCCCATGCCGTTTCCCAAGCCAACTGTCCAGTTTTGGCTAACGGGAATATCACCAGCTTTCAAAGAGGCGCTGAAGTATTAAAAGAAACGGGTTGCCATGGTCTCATGGTAGGTCGTTCCGCCATTCGTAATCCTTGGATATTCCGTCAAATGAGGGAGCACTTTGCCGGAGAACCTGTATTTCAACCAACTTTAAGCCATGTGTATGTTTACGCCCAATCTCTCAAGAAGGCTCTTCACAAACCCACGATGCCTGAACAGAACTGCGTAAATAAACTCAAGAAATTTTTTAACTTCATCGGTCTAAGCGTAGACCCTGAAGGACAATTCCTTTACGAGATTCGAAGAGTGCGAACGTTTGATGCAATGAATGACGTTTTGAAACGCCATTTGCTGGATAAGGGCGATACTCCATTTGCCAATGAGCCCTATCCCGGACTGGTTGCACGTCCCAATCGCGAAACACAGGTGAAACCCCTTTCCCAAGCACTTGTCACCTAAAAACAGAGGTAATACCGTCTCTCTATACCACTTGTAACCCCGATCCTCCTCAAATCGTTCATATTATTGACCATGAATTCGAATAACCAATCCCCTCATCGTATCCTACAATTTGGTTTTGTTTTGTTGGCCATTTGTTTGATCTCAAGTGGCTCGCAGGCCACCCAGATACTGATTAAAGCCGAGGCCACACACCACTATACCAGAAGTCAGGCTAATAAGAACAAAAATGACCCGACATCCTACCACTTTGTAAAAGGCTTTTTTTCTGCGGGAAATATAAACGACAAAAGCCTGGTTAAAGTTGATTTCATGGACATCGCACAGAACCTTGCTGTCCACCTGACCAAGCAAAATTACATTCCCAGCAAAGACACGGAAAACAACGATGTGATGGTGGTTGTAAACTGGGGGATTACTGCGGTTGAGGATGACCTTATGGATATCTGGAGTATCAACTCCCAGGAGGAATACGAAGAAATATATGGCTTAGTAGGTGAGGCTGTGGGCGAACAGGCAGACGAGTTACGCGAGTTATTCGGTCCGACTCCAATCGCAGCCTGGGGAGAAGCTGACCGACGAAAAAACTCAAACATGCTTGGTTTTTCCGAGTCCCTGGACAACTCAAACGTCATGACTCAGGACAAGTATGAACTGGAGTCCGCCCTTAACCGCGAACGGTACTTTCTCGTTGTCATGGCCTATGACTACCAGAAATACATAAAGGAAAAAGAAATGGATCTTCTATGGATCACAAGATTCAGCATGAAGGCAACAGGCACCACCTTTGATTCAGCTTACCAGGAGCTCACCTTTGCAGCAAGTGACTACTTCGGCAAAAACATGAAGGGTCTTTCCAAAAAACGCACCGACGACAAAAGTAAAGTTGAGATTGGCGACATAGAAGTTTTAGAAACGGTGGAAGATCAATAATCCCAAACATTTGAGCAATCTTCGGCCAAAATCATCTCCTAACTTATGCAAGAACCTACTGCGCTCGTAACGTTTATCATAATAATTGCATCTGGAATTATAACTTTCCAGGGATTCAAAAGTCCTGCCCTATTTAATCGTTTGCTCTTCGACAATCGCGCGATCCAGCAAAACAAGGAGTATTTCAGGTTGATCACATCCGGATTCCTGCATGCCGATTGGATGCACTTTGCATTTAATATGTTTAGCCTGTATTCATTCGGCAAGTACCTGGAATTAATTTATTCACCAGTTAACCTCCTGATCATTTACTTCGCTTCAATCGTGGGAGGAAATCTCCTGTCCCTGGTGATATACCGAAATAGTCTTTATCGAGCCATCGGTGCATCAGGCGGAGTATGCGGCGTTATTTATGCATCCATCTTCCTCCTGCCGGGTGGAAGTATCTACATATTGCCCATTCCCTTTGCCATTCCCTCCTGGGTGTACGCAATTTTATTTCTGCTGATCTCTTTCTATGGCCTGCGGTCAGCACGCGGAAATATCGGACACGTAGCTCATCTGGGAGGCGCTCTGATCGGCCTCGCCGTTACCTTCCTGCTCTTTCCAAAAGCTCTGTTCGCTCAACCTGAGCTACTCGCTCTTATACTGGCAATATCCGGAGGTATTTTCATAATCACTCTATGGAAAAAACCTCAGGCTAAGTAATCAATCGAGCGGCTTGATCTTAATATCCCGGTAGTGAACCTCACTATCAGGATCGTGTGCCTGAAGTGCGACGGTTCCGCTTCCCAAGACACGGCCCTTCATGTTAACGGGTCCTTTCCATCCAGCGGGCTGAGTCCATTTGACGGTGGTCTCGCCATTTATTTTTAGAGTAACCGTGTCGTCTACCACAATGATGTGGTAATCGAACCATTCGCCATCTTTTGAAGGAGCCTCTGATTGCCAGATCTGTGAACCCGCCTTATCGACGCGCACGATAAAAGGTGGTTCCGGTTTCATGGCTACATAGATATTGGCCACGGCATATAAACTCCCGGTCTTCTTCGGGTCTTTGTGGGAGGTATTAACTTGGGCTTCAAAACCTTGCTCGGGCCAACCAGAGTCTTGGTATTTTGTGTGAAAATATACTCCTGAGTTCGAGTTTGGCGTTGTCTTGACCTGCAGCTTCAGCTCGAAGTTTTTGAAATCGGCACCTTCAACCGGTCCAGAATAAAACAAATGAGAACGCCCTCCCTTTAGAATAAGAACACCATCCTTAACCGTGTAGGAATCGGGATTCTCCTTACTGATTGTCCAACCTTTAAGCGATTTTCCGTCAAAAATAGTCTGCCACCCTTCCTCGGACTTATGGTGTTTTCCAAAGACTATCGAACCGCCGATTAGGTTAACTATTAATAGAGATATTAAGGTAGATTTACTGATCATAGTGAAGATTCATAGAGATTCATTCTGTTTTTCCAACAGCAAAAATAATTGTCATTGGCTGAACGCTTTTCGAGACCAAAAATTGACAGAAGAATGGCACTAGCCAACAGTAAAAACGATGAGTTTACGCGATCCTATACAGCACAGTGGGGCTAATGAACGGCTGGAAGAATTGATTTCGATCCTCCAACTTTCTCACTTGGACCACGAATCGGGTCTTTTTGTAGTCGAATCAATATCAGAAATTCTCATTGAAGCTCCAGACGGTAAATCTCCGGCCAGCAATTGCATTTACTACGCACTCACAAAAGATCATCCACAGAACCATCTTCACTGGTTGATGCCCGATGATTACCAGATTCTCATCGAAGGTGGACCCGCCGACTATTATGTTTTTCACCCTGAAGGTAAGGTTGAAAATTTTACCATGGGCAGAGACCTCGCAAACGGTCATAAGATGATTGTAGCTACGCCAGGCAATTGCCGAAAGGCCATAAGACTTCACTCGGAAGCTGATTACCTTCTGGTTGGCTCGGTGGTCACGCCAGCCTGGAATCCAGATCGTATAACCTTCGGAGCCGGCCAAGACTTTATCAGAAGGTACGCAGGAAAAGCTGGCTGGGCTACACCTGATTTTCTAAAAGAATTGATCGGACCCAATTTCAAGGAGAAATCAAACTAGTGGGCTTTCAAAAAAGTTATTTCCGGTTCTTTCCGGGACGGAACAGGGTTACACGCAAGCGGCGGAGCGAGACGCTCCTGCCCTACCATCAACGAATAGCCGAAGGCGGTAGGGCAATTGCGTCCCCGCAATGCCGTCGCTGAAATGGACAAGGCCAACCCTGTGATTTGTGAAAAAACTAATTGGATGCTACACTAGAAGATCTTTCGCTTACTTCTCTGATTGAGCCGACGGCAAAAACTGCGAAAAACCCAGCGAAATCAGTGCGAACACCGAACCGGCATAGAAAATGACTTGGTAACCGAAGTAGTGCCAGGCAAAGCCTCCGAGAAGCGGTGCGGTCACCGAGGAAATGTGATTGAACGTAACCCCCATCGACAGACTCGGCTTCAGATCTTCAGGTGGAGCTATTTTATTCAGATAAGTGGTCAAGGCAATGGCCCCAAAAAATACCAGATTATCTATACAATACA
>JAPUIL010000640.1 GCA_027297085.1 Verrucomicrobiota bacterium
TGTCACCCACAAAATTGTCGGAATGTGTGTCTTCAGGCAGCTTCCATTCAAAAGCGCCAAGCCGTTCGCCATAGTCCTCCCGTTTACGGTAGTCTTCCCGTTGTTGCTTCACCAGTCCGCGGAATCGCAAGGCTTTATCCCATTCGTCAAAGTAGTAACGTTCCTCCAGGTAACGGTCTTTGTTTTCCACCACATAGCGCTCATGGAATCCGTTCGGCGTATGGTAGGGATAAGTATGCATCTTGCCGATATTCACGCAGCGATACCCCGATTCAGCCAAGTCTTCGATCCAGCTGTGCCGCCAGAGGTCAGCGTTCTTCAAAACCCCATACGTATGCGGATAATATCCGGTAAACAGACTGGCGCGCGAAGGTGCGCAACTGGCAGCCGTTATATGGCAATTGGTAAATGTCACCCCTTCATTTACCAGGCGATCCAGGTTCGGAGTCTCCATATAATCGTAGCCTAAAGCGTTGATCGTATCAAACCGCTGCTGGTCAGTAATTATGAAGACTATGTTCGGGCGTTTTTGCGAATCGGAGTCTGATTGAGTAGCCATTTTACCTGTATAGTTGAGACTCCTTTTCTACAATTCAACGCTAGAGGTGGAAATTATTCTAAACACCTAAAGCCGCCCGCCCGTCGGACCCTCGACAACCAAACGAATAGAATCAAGCCGCAACCGCGCATGCTCAATGGCCTCCAGGGTGTGGTTTAATTGTTCCTCCGCATGCTCAATTTCTTCCAAGCGCACGTGATCGTTGATCTTGCGCAAGTCGATAAGGCGATTCCGGGCTGCGCTCAATGTTTTCTCAGCTGTTTTACCTGCCTCCGACTTCAGATTGTCAGCTTGACCTTCTGCAAATTCAGTCGCCCGTTCAATCATGGTTTTAAGCAAATTTTCATTAAAACCAGGTTTTTCCAGAAACCGGTATATGTTTCCATCTTCGGAACTTTCAGAAAGTTCTTCATGACCACGCTCGTCCGTGAGGTCGTTACCTCGAAAATCCACAAGCAACCGAATGGGGGTGGGAGCCATGTATTGTTCCACATGCCACTTCGACTGGGCAACCGTTTCACAAACAAAGACAGCTTCTAAAATAATATTAGGAGCATCCGATTCAATCAAAGCAAACGAAGTGGTGCCTGTCTTTGAATTAATCAAAAGATCCATAGAATCCCAATAAACCGGATGGTCAGGTGAAATAAAGGCCATGTCCTCCCGCGTGATCGCACGAGCCCGGTCAAAGGTTGCCATAAGACCTTCCTGAGGGATGGATGGATACGCTTCTATATAGGCATGCGACGGATCTAGAAAGACATCACCTAATTCGTGCTCAATCATACGTACGCCGAAATGATCAAAAATATTGCCAAGGCATTCCCTAAAACTCGAATCCGCATCCACTTCGCGGATACAGTCAATTATCTCCCCGGAAACTTCTTTGTTGAAGGAGTTTAATTCCAACAAACGGTCCCGCCCATTTCGAAGTTTATTCTGAAGCCGGGTACGGAAATCGATGGTCTCGTTAATAAATAAATCCCATGGATTTGCAGGCACGGCTAAGCTTACCGCATCAAACTTCAATGCCATATCAAGTAGTCGTTCTTTGAAGCGGTCCTGAAACTCCGTCCCGCCATGCAGAGATGCCTCGATCGAATTGAGACCTCGGTGGTACCAGTCTGCAATGAACTCCTGACAACTTCCTTTTACGAATGGAATATGAATACAAATAGTTTTGGTCTGACCAATTCGATCCAGGCGCCCTATACGTTGCTCCAACAACCCCGGATTAAACGGCAAGTCAAACAAGACAAGATGGTTCGCAAACTGAAAATTTCTGCCTTCACTGCCTATTTCTGAACAAATCAGCAGCTGAGCACCATCTGTTTCGGCAAACCAGGCCGCATTGCGGTCCCGTTTTATTAAGGGCAATCCTTCGTGAAAAAGAGCTACCTTGGCACTGATCTTTTCCTGTAAAGCCGCATCAATGGCCAGGACCTTACGTTGTGATTTACATATCAGAAGCAATTTTTTTTCACGATTGGACTTAAGAAAATCCACCAACCAATCAATACGTGGATCCTCTTTGAAAGAATAACGGATGTCATCTTCATGCTCAGTCTCCTCCGCTTCCAGCTCGCGACGAATCCGATTAATCAAAGTCTTTCCACCCCCAACAATGGGCTCCGGACAGTATTGCCGCTTTGGAAATCCCGTCATGTTCGAGCGGGTATTTCGAAACATCACTCGTCCGGTGCCATGTTCATCCAACAGTGCGTTTAAAAGATTGTCTTTCGCTCCAGCTTTACCAGTCGTTAGTGCGGTCAGGTGTTTTTCCAGACCTTCCGGATCTTTATTGAATATACGTTTAAGTTGGCTCTGATCTTCCTCGTTGAGTAATTTTTCATCAATCACTTTACCTGCAATCTGAGCCACCACACCAAAGCCTTCCGCTTCTTCGAGAAAACTGTCGAAATCGTCGTATCGGTCCGGATCGAGCAGGCGTAATCGGGCAAAGTGACCTTCTAAGCCCAATTGGGTAGGTGTAGCCGTTAACAACAACAACCCAGCCGAACGCAGCGCTAGCTCCTCTACCAGAGAATAATCATTACTCACTTTTTCCGGCGACCACTCTAAGTGATGCGCCTCATCGACCACCACCATATCCCATTCCCCATCGATAGCTTGCTGGCGACGCACTTCGTTTTCAGTAAGAAACGAAACACTACAAAGCGTCAACTGCTCATCAAGAAACGGATTCGCACCGGGATTTCCATGCTCCACTGAGCGGCAACGTTCCTCATCGAAAATACTGAACCATAAATTAAATCTTCGCAGCAGTTCGACAAACCACTGATGTACCAGCGATTCGGGTACCAGGATCAATACCCGGTTTGCCTTCCCCACAGCCAATAATCGTTGCAGGATTAGACAGGCTTCAATAGTCTTACCAAGACCCACCTCATCCGCGAGTAGTACCCGGGGAATCTGACGCATCGCTACCTCGTGCAGGATGTACATCTGGTGAGGAATCAGATCTACACGACCTCCGAGGAATCCCCTCACTGGAGATTGTCGAGACTTCACCTGAGCCAAGAGCGTGCTATAGCGCAGCTCAAAAACTTCACTTGAATCCACCTTGCCCTTCATTAAGCGCTCTTGTGGTAAACTGAAATTCGTAATATCAGATACCTCATCTTCTCTTACCCGGAGTTCGCCGCCTGAATAATAGAGCAAACCCTCTTCCTCCTCAACCTCCTCAATGATCAAAGACTGCTCATCGCGAGTAAGAACCGTTTCACCCACACGAAATTGCACACGTCGTAACACAGGGGCTCCTGTAGCGTAAATTCGCTTCTCGCCGCTGGTCGGAAAGTCAACCCCGATCTGGTAGCGATCTACATTCGTGATGATGCCCAAACCCAGCTCGGGTTCTGGTTCACTGAGACAACGTTGACCTATCACATTTAAAGCCATCCGGTGTGTCTGACAGATTATTTGCTCACCTCAAAAACAAAATTTAATCTTTTCAGTCAGTTCTAATTTTATCAAAAGCGCTACTACAGCGGCCAAAAAATCGGCAGAAATATCATTGCTGTGATAAAAACAACCAACGCCAAGGGTATCCCGACTTTCAGATAGTCAACGAATCGGTACCCACCCGGCCCCATTACCAGCACATTGGCCGGATGAGAGATGGGACTGGTGAAACTGGCAGAGGCAGCCATGGCAATGGCCATCATGGCCGTATAGGGAGATATGCCGAGATCGATGGAGGATTGTATGGCGATCGGTGACATCAGGACCACCAGAGCTGAAGTAGGAATGATGGTCGTTGCCATGGAGGTAACGAGATACAAGCCCCCAATTACCACCCACGGACCTTGATCACCAACCACAGACATAAAAGCACTGGTCAAGTAAGAGGCCGCTCCGGATGCTTGCATGGCCGTTCCAAGCGGCAACATGCCGGCGATGAGAAAGACAGCGCGCCACTCGATCGCACGGTAAGCATCTTCCATGCGCAAGCAACCGGTCAGCACCATAAGCGTCGCCCCAGCGATGGCCGTGAGTGCAATGGGCATCCAGCCCAGAAATACCGGTACAATAACTCCCGCCATAATCAAGGATGCGATGAGCGGTTTGTTTGTGCTGGTCGCTTGTGGTTCTTCCGGTAACTGACTGAGTAGGAGAAAATTTTTATCCGCTCTGATAACCTGCAGCTTTTCCCGAGGGCCCATGAGTAAGAGAGCATCTCCATACTCGATCTGCATCTGGCCAAGATCAGAACGATACACTTCGTTCGCACGGAGAATTCCCAATAATTGCAATCCATAGAGATTGCGCAATTGGATGTCGGCAGCGGTTTTTCCAGCGTATTTGGAATTAGGCGCCAGAGTGGCTTCAATCAACTCGATGTCCTCTGCTTCAAGAATCGAGGCGTCAGACTGGGCTGAAGTTTCAATCCTCAACTGCTGGAGGCCTCGTAGTGTATCGAGATTTTCCTGACGACTATGCAAGACGAGGTGATCACCTACTTTAAGGGGCAATTGCGGATCAGGCAACAACAGTTCTTCACCCTCTCGTTTAATGGATATCACATGGATGTCGAACAGTTGCCCCAATCGACTTTCAGCAAGAGCCTTACCCGCCAGCCAGGAATCTTCCGGAATCTCTACTTCAAATAGCTTCTTATGAATGGATCGGTATCGTTCCAGCAATTGAGAGGATGGTTTTTGACAATCCTCAAATGCTTCATTCGATTCAAGAGACCGGATTGCTTCTTCGGAACCTTGCAAAAGCAATCGATCGCCTACTTGAAGTGTCTGTTGTGCCAAATCGTCGTCCACAACTTTGCCGGATTGGTAAACTTTTAATACATTCAATCCGAAACTTCTTCGGAAACTAGATTCCTTGATGGTTTTTCCGACAAAATCAGCGGATTCAGATATACGCGCTTCGACCATCGGAAACGGTATGTCCTCAATGAGGCTTTCACCTTTGGCTTGAACTGGTTTGAGATCATGCCAGCCGATGAGTTCATTTAGTCGTTCAGCTTCACCTTGAGTATAGAGTCGATCACCTTCCTGAAGAACTGTTTTAGGTCCTGGTGCAAACCTGGTTTCTCCATCCCTTTGCAAAGCCAAGACTTGCAGCCCCAGACTTCGTCCTAAACTGGATTTTTCCAAGCTCTTTCCAGAAAGGTAGGATCCTTTTTCAAGTTTGATGAAAAAGGCCCGATCCTTGAGAGCGTACTGGCTTTCCAGAGATGCACGGTCCGATCGGGAAGCTTCTGTAGCACCAGGGTCCCGCATAGGAAGGAGGAATCGGGCAGCCAATGCCACAAAACCCGTGCCTACAATCATAATGACTCCGCCGATCGGCGAAAAATCGAACAGCCTGAATGGCTCATAGCCAGCTTCCCGGAGCCCATTACTGATCAAAAGATTGGGAGGAGTACCGATCATGGTGGTCAACCCACCAAGCAGAGAACCAAAGGCTAAGGGCATTAATAATCGCGAGGCTGCAACTCCAGTCTTTCGGGCCACTGTTATCACTACCGGCAACATAAAGGCTGCGACTCCAATGTTGTTCATAAATGCCGACAAAACTCCAGAGGTAAGCATGATCACAACGATCATTCGCACTTCCGTTTTGCCCGCCATTTTCAGCACCTGCTTGCCAATCATAGCCGCCACTCCTGTTTCCGTCAGGCCTTCACTCAATATGAACATGGCCCAAACCGTGATGACCGC
>JAPUIL010000641.1 GCA_027297085.1 Verrucomicrobiota bacterium
GGGAATAGGCGGTAGTATTGTAACGCCAGCGGGTTCCTGCGGGAGCTTCGAATGTTAGGTCATCCTTCAGCCCCGAGCTCATGGAGATCAGATGCTTTACGGTGATCTTGGCTTCTTGTTCGGGTGTTGCGCGCGACCAGCCAACACCGAGGTGTTTGTGGACAGGATCCTTTAGCGATAGTAAGCCTTTTTCCTGAGTAATGCCGACAATGAGTGCGGCAATCGATTTCTGGGCAGATGCGACATCCTCAATCGTGCTGCCGTAGGCAACTGATCCGTGAAGGCGTCTGGAGAATTTTCCTTCTCCATCATCGTATTTTTCCGGTGGCCAGTATTGTTCGGCCAGAATTTTTCCGTTTTGCAGAATCAGGACACCCGAGGAGCGTTGTTCGCCTGCAAATGTGAGCAGCTCGTCCAATTTCGATTGGTCCCATCCGGCTGAGGCTGGATCAATAGTTTCCCACTCACCATTCTCAGGAGGGAAATAGATTCCTTTCTCGCAAGTGCATGCTGAAGTAAATATCAGCATAGCGGCTAGCCAAAACGAAGTCAGACAGAGCTTGTAAGGAGGAGCCATAGAATTTTGGGTTAAATACGGGGTACTGATTTACATTGGAGGTGATAAGTGGTTCGAAGAAGTAAAAGGTATTTTCTATTTGGCTAACCTGTCCAACTCAAGGCCTTAAACAGTGGGTGGAAAATTAAGAAGAAAAGGAATTGGCCGCGAAAGAGCGCAAGGAACTCAAAATAAAAAAACTTTTTTGTGCTCTTTGCGCTCATTAAAACATTTGGTTAAAAAGGAAGTTTAATTTCGCGTGTGCGTGAAATAGTTGCGGCCGAGGATGACGGTAAAGATACCGCCGAGGATGAGGGTGGAAGCGATGGTCAGGCGGAGGGTTATGTACTCGAACACAAAAACTACTCCGCCCAGAGCGGCGATGACGGGAACGAGGAGTTGGACCACTCCGGCCTGGGTAGCGGACAATCCGCGTAAGGCAATGTACCAGATGGTGTAACCGATCCCCGAAGCGATACCACCGGACAGACAAGCCAGTATGATGCCTTCTGTTGAGAAGTGTAATAGGCGAAAAGAAACTACTCCTACGACCAAGACCATGGGAACGGTTCTCAAAAAATTAAACCCGGTATCCATCAGTGGATTTTTTGATCCGCGGCCATTTAAAGTGTATAATCCCCAGGCGATACCGGCCAGGGTCATAAGGAAAAATCCGGGAAGGGAGGGCGTGGCAACATTAGGTAGCACCAGATAGACAAATCCCAGGAATGAAATGATTACGCCCAACCATTCGGTGATATGTAGCCGGTTACCGGATACGAGAGAAACAAGGATGATGGTGATCTGGGTCCAGCCGAAAAGAATGAGCGCTCCAGTGCCGGTTTCAAGTCGCAGATAAGCAAAGGAAAAGGTGATAGCATAAATGAAGAGCATGGCGCCTCCCCACCAGCTGCCTTTGGAAGTTGGTTCAGAACTTTTGCTCCCGGCAAATTGAATGATGATCAGGAGGGTTATTGCACCTGATAAAAGACGCATAATCGTAAAACCGGACGCATCGATAGTGGCGTTTCCCAGTGCCAACCGGCATAGGACCGAGTTGGCAGCAAAAGCAGTGAGCGCCAAGGCGGTGCAGGAGATGGTTTTTAGGATGGGTTGGGACAGAACGAATGCAGTGTCCAATAATAATGGGATGAAGACAAGGGAGGAATAAAGAAGGTAAGAAGGATGAAGGTAGAAGGCAGAAGGATGAGGGGTGAAGGCAGGATAAGGGAAAAGTGAAAAAGTTGATGGAAACTGGTAATTGGAGAACGGAATTAGGCGCAAAAGAGTGCAGAGATCGCAAAAAGGAAAAATGGAGATGATTAAATTCCCTCATATCGGTATCGAAAATGATAAAGATCAGGATCAAGATTTTTGATTGGAATAGAAGGTTGTCAGGGGGATCTTATTAGAAGATAATGGGTCGAAAGGAAATTATGAGATCTACGGTAATTATCATTTCGTTTCTTGTGGCAGCCACCTCCCTTAAAGCAGAGGTGGTGCTTAACTTTGGTGACCCAGAGGACTTTACTGATTTTGAGTATGCCCAGACTCGGCGAACTATTCAGCCTGAGTTTTTCAGTAAGAATATACTGGGGCGCCTTGAGAAGGCAGTTGAGAAATCTCTCCCAGACGGAGTAGTCCTAACTCTTAATTTTAAGGATATTGATTTGGCAGGAAGATTTGAACCGTGGCAGAGAATTCCGCTCAACGACGTACGCATGCTCAAGAGCCGATATCCACCGAGTGCTGAGTTTTCATACCGATTAGTCGATGAAAACGGAAAGGTCTTGGCAGAAGGTGATCAAACGCTGAAAGATTTGGGATATCAGGATAGGTATACAAGACGCACCAGAGCTACAGATCCATTTTATTACGAATGGCGAATGTTGGAGAGTTGGATCAAATTCAAGCTTCTAAAAGAAGTTGAAAAGAATGAAGATTGAAGAGTGAAAATCTTTGATACAATGATCCGATTCCGGATGGTAAGCCTTTGTCTGGCCTCTGCCGTCTCACTTAGTGCGGACGTGGTACTTAATTTTGGCGATCCGAAGGGCTTTACAGATTTTGAGTATGCGCAGACTCGGAGGACCATCTCGACGGAGTTTTTTGCCAATGAAGTTATTGTGTATCTCGAACGTGCGGTTGAGAAAGTGTTTCCGGAGGGTGTAGTCCTCACACTGGATTTTCAGGATATCGATTTAGCGGGTGGTTTTGAACCATGGCAATTCATCCCACTCAATGATGTCCGTTTCTATAAAAGCCGGTATCCACCAAAAGCGATGTTTACTTACCGATTGGAAGATGGAGAAGGAAATGTCCTGGCTGAAGGTGACGAGGCACTGAGAGAACCGAGTTATCAGGAACGATTTTCCAGGCGGACCGGAGTAACTGAACCTTTTTACTATGAAAGGCGTATGCTTGAGCGTTGGATTAAATCCAATCTTCCGAAAGAAGTGAAAAAGGCAGAAGGATGAAGGCAGAAGGTGGAATTTTGCCACAGATGATCACGGATTTAACCGGATAATCTAGAAAGCTCATGTTCTCCCTCGCCAATCAGTGCCTCCAACCTTGGCTGATTTATTACTTTAGAGATTTAAGAATGATCAGGTATTGTTCGTGGTATTTGTAAAGTAGCTGTGAGTGGAATCGGCGTATTGACGCCTACTATAAAACTGCTAGATTGGGGATCATGGCGCTATCAATAAAAGAACTTGAAAGAGAAGCTTTGCAGTTGACTGCATCGGAGCGAGAAAAACTTGCTTCAAGCTTATTACAAAGTACGAATAATCAGGAGATTTCGGATATAGATAAAGCCTGGCTCTTGGTCGCCGAGGAACGGTATCAAGCCCTCAAGAGTGGTCAGGACGAAGGTATTTCTGAAAGCGATTTTCTTAAGAAAATTGAGGCTAATCTTGGATGGAAATAATCTTTGCCTCCGGGGTATTGGAAGAGGTATCTGCCTCTGCCGAATACTATGAGAAAGAGGTGGATGGTTTAGGTGCTGCGTTTTTCAGGAATCTAGGTGATGCGCTAAGCAATTAAAGAGCGTCCTTTGGCGTATCGAATTATTCAAGGAGCTTTTCGTCGTCATTTGCTTGCCCGGTTTCCCTATGGAATAATTTATAGGATAGACGATGACGTCATCTATGTGGTTGCGGTGATGCACCTGAAAAGGAATCCAGGTTATTGGAAAAATCGAAAAGAATAACGGTCTGTCAACAGATTGCTTTGGATAACAAGGAAGACATTTTGATGGGTGAAGAAAATAGTGAAGAGTGAAATGTCTCACAGGTAGAATCAGGTAGACTTTCCCTGCGGTCTCCTTGGCTCGGCGAAGCCTTGCTGGCGAAGACGGCTGCCGCAGGGAAAGTCTACCTGATTCTAGTAAATACCTACTCTGCGCCTCTGCGTCTCCGCTGAGAATTTTCAGAAATTCAACTGTTGGCGGGCGCGAACGGTTACTGGGTCGCCTCTGCTTTTAGGTGGACTGAATTTCCAGAGGCGGATGGCTTCCAGAGCTGATTCGCTGAATGCTTCGTGGCTGGACGAGATGATTGTGGGGGCACGAACAGAACCCTTCTCGTCTATAAAAAACTCGATCAGGACTCCGCCTGCCAAGTTGGTTTGCATAAGATCCTCAGGATAGATCGGAGCTGTGGTCTCAATCCGGACTAGAGGTTGATCCAGGTCCAAGGGACCGAATACGAGTGATTTAACCGTTCGCTCATCTACCCAATAGGGTCGTGTCTTTTCACCAATCTTTCTAACTGTGACATGCCTGTCCGAAATAAAATGGTTTTTAATAATTAGCCGGGCCGCTACCGGTTGTCCGTCTTTTACCGCGGGTTGGAATTCTGTTTTGCTGACCGTGTTAATAACCGCCAGGCTGAATGCCCGGTGGGTTGATTTGAGAATGACAATATCTCCGACAATCCCCTCGTTGTTAACTTCAATCAAAGCCTCGGTATATCCCGATATTTCAGAGGTGGCAACCCAGGGGAATGGCACGTCGATTCGCTTGAGAGGAACCGGGCTGGTGGAGGTATTTTCAACGACATCCGCAAGCATGGAGAAATTTATTGAGACAGCCGCTAAAAAGTAAACGAGGCCAATTATTGTATGAAGTAAGGTACGCTTCATCAGGATTTCTCCATTTATATACAATACGTGAATTCCGTAAGATCGTAATTATTAGGCGGGAAAGGGGATGGGGCAACGGTTTAATGCATTTCCTAGCACGAAGGCGCTAAAAAGCGAAGACTTTCTAAATCTTTTAAAATTTAGCCACGGATGGATCACCACGGATAAGCTCTATATGGAGTAGAACAGGCTTCCTGTGAATGGGTTTGGTGACAGGCAAGATGCCTATCCCTACTTTATTGTAAAACCTGTTCAACCCGTGGCTAGAACTGTGTCCATGACTTCTTCCTTACTTCATATACTTGTTCACGAATGGTAGTACCGAGGCGTCCGACTTCGCTGGGAGCTTACGTCGTGACTAAAGACCGTTCCTACTGGGGATTATCCGTCGCTACATCGCTCATTTCATATATCGGTTCACAAAGGGTAGTACCGAGGCGTAGGCAGCTTCGATTTCCGCAGGATCACCGCCTCCGAAACCGTGTTCACCGTTTTGAATACTTATAAGTTTATGAGGGACGCCCTGTTGTTTAAATTGTTCGGCCATCATGACGGATTGTTCATAAGGGACATCCGTGTCTGCTGTGCCGTGAATCATTAAAGTGGGGGGATAGTTTTTCGTTACGTTTTTTACAGCCATGTAAGGATAAAACTTCTCCGGCTCAGTATGGGGATCGAAGCCGGAAACCTGCTTGGGCCAGAGACCTTGTTGGCGACAGTAGTTGTAAAACATTCCTCCGTTTCCTTCGCGATCGCCCGAATTTGCGATCGCTGGACCGTTTGGAATATCCGCCACTTCTTCCCAGGCTATTTTGCTGCGATTGTGACGTTGGTGGGGACTGGGAGTGCTGTACCATTCGCCGATCAAATCGCCGTACCCATAGAAGCTGACTAGAACGGTTGGAGGTGGTTCAACACGAAATCCCGAGGTGAGTGTAAGACAACCGCCGGCAGAGCCGCCGGCAACGGCGATTTTGGAGGTATCGACATTGAAGAGCCGCGGTCCGTCTTTGCGCAACCATTTGAATGCGTCTTCCAGGTCCTCAATGATTTGCGGCAACTTGCTTTCGGGTGCCAGCCGGTAATCGATTGAAACTATGGCATAGCCGGCGTTTAAAAACATTTCGCGGATAGGATCTCGCACGCTTTGCCGGCCGCCATTGATTAAAGCGCCCCCGTGTATCCAGACTAGTACAGGCCGGATTACCTCGTCATCGACTCGGTGCACGTCGGCTTTAATTTCGAGGTCTCCTACTATTTTGTAAGTGAAGGTTTCTACTTTGATAGTTGAAGCAAAACTACCTGATGCAAAAGCCAAAGTCAGGGTGAAAGTTAATACGTAAGTGAATATCGCGGATGTTCTGTTCATGGTGCTTGTTTTAAGGGATTTCAAATTCGCCATCAAACATCTCTTCCGAGCCATCGGTGTAACGATTGATGGTGGTGGATGATCCTGAATTTGGACTCTCGAAAACATAGATTATAAAAATTTCTTTGATTTGCGCTTCATTAGTTGCAGCGGCTTGCTGTTCCGGACTTCTTTCAGTGGTATCGCCGGAGGTGGAGTTTCTGGTGGTGTAGTGTCTGTAGGTAATTAGGAAGTCCGCTATATTCGGATTTTCAGGATGGACAGTATATTCAAATTCGCCATTTACTCCGATGAAGTTTTCGGGATCGGTATGCATTTCCACTTCAAAGGCTACCTTGTTTTCCTCAGGAGGATCGACTACGATCTCCTCCTCGAAACCTGGAATAAAAATCCCGAACTCCTCCAGCATATCGAAGGGAAAGAGAATTGGAGCAAAGGCTGTTTCGATCTCAAATGAGCGAAATCTGTAGAATGAATTAGAGACAAGCGGCTGAGTAATGTTTAAAATCTCACCGGTACCTGCTTGCGGTTCACCGATGGCGGACCAGCTCTCCAAATCAGTGGATACTTGCAGCTCGAACATTTGACCGGTTTGCGTTTGTGTGCTTAGGCGGATGCCATTCTCGGCTGGCAATCGCTCGATACCCGTGGATTGGTTTGCCTGAATCAGACCCGGTAGCGTTAAGGTTCCGATTAGAATGGTATAGGTAACAAAGCGATTCATGTCTGTCCTATTGGACCGTGACCTCGTGACCGCCGTTAAATGGAGGCGAAGAAGTTGTTATACCGCTTTTAGCTCAGCAACTGTATTCATGTCGTTCGGGTGCGTAATGAGGTCGGAGTATTTTTCCAAACGTGCCGGACTGGATTCATGACTGTTTAAAAAGCGTTTTGGATCGCTGAGCGCCTTCCCCATCCGCATACCCTTGCGCATGGCTTTGACAGTTACTTTTCGGGTTGCCAGCGCGGCCAGAATTTCGAGATGGGTTCTTAGCCTTCCCCGGATCTTCATGCGGACATCCATGGCGTGTGACCAGAGGCCGCAATACTCTTTGTAAAACTCATTTAAAGGAAGGCGGGTAGGGAAAACGGTGTGGGCAATATCGTAAAGTTCCCAATCCTCGGTAAAAACGTCGTCTTTTACCTCGTCCCACAGATCCGTTCCGGGAAGGGGGGTAATAATTGAGAAACCGGAAGAATAGGCTCCGGTCTTGTCGATCCAGCGCTTGACTTTATCGAAGTCCTTTCGCTCCCAGCTTGGGTCCACAATAAAGTTCGGACTGTAGCCGGCACCTGATTCCTGTACTATTTCAATGGCCCGGTTGTTGTTTGCCGCAGTATTGTTCTTGTTTACCGATTCAAGGCCTTCGTCATCGACCTTTTCCAGCCCAAGGAAGATGGTAATTTTCCCGCACTCTTGCCAGAGTTCGATCAGTTCCGGGAAGCGGACAATAATGTCCGAACGGGTTTGAATATTGTAGTGCCGTTTAATGCCGGTGGCTGCGATGGCCTTGCCCAGTTCGATCGCCCGGCGATGGTTCATCCAGAAAATGTCATCGGTAAAGAATACGTTCGGGGAATTGATTTTCGATAATTCTTCCACCACGCGTTCCGGAGATTTTTCGCGAAACGTGGATTCGTGGAATTTCCAGACCGAGCAGAAGTTGCACTTGAAGGGACAACCGCGCGCCGTTTCGACCAGGGATATGGGTCGATGAAAGTTCAAATAGTATTCGTCCTTGTAGCCGGCGATGAGGTGTCTTGCGGGTGAGGGATGTTCGTCTAATGGGCGGCGTGCAGGAGCATGACCGGTATCGATCGGTCCCGACGGGGTATTCAGAACCAGGCCGGGTACATTTCTCAAGTCTCCATCTTCTGAATACGTGCGTACCAGATCCGGAACAATTTCCTCGCCATCGCCTACTGTGCACACGTCCACGCCTTCACGGATAAACCAATGGGGGTCGCGGGAGACGTCGTGTCCACCCAGCATTATTAGTGCCTCGGGAAACTCGCGTTTCATGAGTTGCGCCATGCGCGCGACGCGGTATCGCTGCGTGGTAAAGATACAGGTAATGCCTATGATATCAGGTTTGAAAGATTTCATCTTCGAGAGGGCTTCCTCGAACTTCTCAATGCGCATATCGATGATCTGGCATTCGTGACCTTCCGGTTCCAGCGCTCCCGCCACGCATTCGAGACCAAGTGGCTCCACAAAGGTTATCATTTCGAGACCGACGATACCGCCGATAGAAGTATTAATCAGGGAAACCTTCATAAGAGTATAGGTATTTAATATAAACGCGGAGAAAAAGTAGGCGTTGAATGATGGATGCCCTACCATCCACAGCTCGTGGAGTAAACAATATTTAAAATGCGGGATTTCCTTGATGTTTGCGAGTTTAGCTTATCCGCTCAGGAAGGTTTTGCCGCTATTGCTATTTTCCCGGATATTTTTTAAAAAGACCATCGCATTTGAATCCTATGAGCCATGATCGAAATAAAACCCTGATTTGGATTGGTTGCCTGTTTGTTATCTGTAGCGGATGTTCTGTGCGCAAGATGGCAGTCAACCAGTTTGGCAATGCCCTGGCTCAGACCGGAACCACTTTTACGTCGGATGACGATCCCGAACTCATAGCACAGGCGCTGCCATTTGCTCTTAAGCTAATGGAATCAGTGCTGGCTGAAACGCCTGAACACGAAGGCTTGTTGCTGGCCACAACTAAAGGTTATACCCAGTACAGTTATGCATTCGTCTATCTCGATGCCGTCAAGATTCGTCAGGACGATTATTTCAAGGCCCGTAAAATGGAGCTGCGGAGTAAAAAGTTGTTTTTGCGAGCGAGAGACTTTGGGGTGCGCGGACTTGAAGTCAGGTCCCCGGGATTTCGTGATGCTTTTTCCTCCAATCCCCGGGCGGCCGTTCAGACTATCGGTTTAAAAAGCATCGGGTTTCTTTATTGGACGGCGGCCTCGTGGGCCGGAGCGATTACTGCCGATAAGACGGATGCTTACCTGATGGCCGATCTGCCAAAAATAGACGCCTTGGTGGACCGCATGGTGGAATTGGATGAAGGCTATGATAACGGAGCCATCCACAGCCTGTTAATCAGCTACGAAATGGTGCGGCTGGCCAAGGAAGGCGAACCGGAGGACAGGGCATACAACCACTTCCAGAAAGCGGTTGATTTATCCGATGGTCTCGATGCGGGCGCCTATGTTTCCTACGCTACTTCAGTTTGTGTCCCAACTGAAAGAAGGGAAGAGTTTATCCAATCCTTGAATACAGCTTTACGTATTGATCCATACATCAAGCCTGAACTCACTTTATCAAACCTCCTGATGCAGGAGTACGCTCAATGGCTGCTGGATCATGTAGATGATTATTTTTTACCACCCCTCGACCCGATTAACTAAAATGAAAAACAACGTATCCAGGAATTTATTACGCTGCTTCCCGGGAATTTTAATGCTCTGCGTTGGTTGCCTGCTGAATGCCGCTTCGATCAAGGTGGCAACGATTGCGCCCCGGGGAACGTCCTTTCATAATCATCTGGAGGAGCTGAATGCCCAATGGTCGCATGCTCCCGGAGAACCGGTGCGTATGAATATCTACGCGGGTACTCAGGGAGGGGAAGTGGCCATTGTCAAACGGATGCGCATCAATCAGCTTCAAGGCGCCATGCTTTCGGCGATCGGCTTGAGCCAGATTGATGAATCCGTTACAGCGCTGCAACTCATGCCGATGCAATTCCGCAGTTGGGAGGAGGTCGACTATGTAAGGTCCGGTTTAGAAGAGAAAATGGAGAATCTGTTCCTCCAAAAGGGTTACATTGTCCTGTTCTGGGGCGACGCCGGATGGGCGCGCTTTTTCTCAAAAAAACCCATCATTGAAATTACCGATCTCAAGTCGATGCGGATAGGGGATTCTCCGGGATCTCCAAAAGCCACCGAGCTGCTTAAGAACTATTACACCCCGGTTATTATGGACCCCAGCAAAACACTGCTGGCGCTTAAAAACGGCATGATCGAAGCGGTTCCGCTTCCTCCTTTCCTGGCCAATGCCACTCAGCTGTCTACCGAGACCAAATATATGTTGGACATGAAGTGGGTGCCGGTTATCGGGGCCATGGTTTTAACCAAACGCGCTTGGGATCGTTTACCCGCTGAAACTCAAGTGTACCTAAAAGAAACATCCCGGGCAATGGGTAAAAAAGTCAGGCAGACCAGTCGGCAGGAAGACGAAGATTCCATCAAAGCCATGGTTGAAAAACAGGGACTAATCGTTAATAGATTACCAGAATCTTCTTATGCAGGCTGGATGAAGGAAGTGGACAAAAACCAGCCGAAAATAAGGGGAAATGTCGTGCCGGCAGATATTTACGATTTGGTAATGGAAAAGCTAAAGGAATTCAGGGCCAAGGCCCCGGCCCCATAGAAGGCAGCTTCTTAATCTTGAGTTCTCATTAATTTCTGCCGATGACAGCCAAAGCCGTGACAATTACACATGCTAAATATTTTTTATACTATACTTAAGCGTGTCACAGATTTCCGGTTTGTCTAATTGCCCTAAAACTGTCGATTCCGGCCTCTTACATAAGCCACCTTGGTGGCGATTCTCCAGGCGCTCTCGGTTCGGGAGCACGTGTCCTGCGAAGCCTCGGCGAAGTGGGAAGCTCCCTCCTACATTTTGTCGAAGGCGTTTTAAAATGATTCTCAATTTTCAATCCGGAATTTTGTGAGTGTTTTGAGAATATTATACCCGAGTGTTAGAGATTAGCTATCCACAACAAAGAAAATACTTCATTGGTGAAGAGCCTTGAATTGGTTAAGTCGAACATTAGCGTCTGAAACCGTATTCGAGAGTGAAGTATTCGATGTCCAAGTCTGCCAGGGGTTCTTTGAGCTTTGCGAGTTCGTCGGCAGGTCCGTGGATTTCCAGCTTGGTTAATTCGGAGATTCCGAGAGCTTCTTGGAGGAGTGCCCCAACATTGTCGAAGTGAGCCAGGACGCCTTCGGCATCTGCGTATCCTTCGCGGCAGTGCGCTTCATTACCATTGAAGCTAAATCCGTAGTAGAGGACTTTTTCTTCGTTTTGAGTGAGCGAGATAAATTGTTCACACATTCCTTTAAATGTGGGAAGATTTTCGTCGGTGAGCTTGAAGTAGGGGACGATAGTGCAGCATGTATCTGAAGTGGCCATATTGTAATGTGATTCGGGTTTATTCTTTAAATGATTACTTGGAAAAATGTTTTAGACTGTCGGTGATAAAGTCGTAGATTCGGGTATCGGTGTTCTGGATACTCCAATTAATACCGTGTCCGGTGCCTGGAACTACGACCAAATCGTGTTCGATCTTCAGGCTTTTGAGATGGGCACACCATTGGAGGTTTCCGATGTAGTTATCGTCCTGGTTGCCGATGACGACCATCAGCCTTACTTTGGGGGCATCCTTGCGTGCTGCATAAACTGAGGCATTATTGAAAACGTTATTTTTGCCATCCGGAATGATGATGAATTCACTTTCTACCCCATTGTTTTCGTTGATGCGTTTTTCGTGTTGGTGACCTCCGGCGAGGGAAACAGCAGTGC
>JAPUIL010000642.1 GCA_027297085.1 Verrucomicrobiota bacterium
AGATAGGACGATTGTCAGTAACCGAAGTTGAACACGTTCGGGGCTCATTCCCGCGCAATATCAATCTCGATCCAACTGCCAACTGGTTGCTTGCTGCTGGCCAGCATTCGAATACGGTCGCCGTGTTCGCAATTGACCAAAAAAGCGGGGAGCTGGCCTTTCAAACGCGAAACGTGATCAACGTACCTGGCTGTATTTGTATCCTGTTTAAAGACTAAGGCTTAGCTGTCCAATGCCTGTCTAGCAACCGCATCGTCAGCAATTCTGATAGTTTTCGCAAATCCGACTTACGGCTAACAATGAGCCCTTTCAGGGTGAAATACCCGAATTGGCGTAGGTGACTACCTTAATAAATTCAATCCTCTTGAATTGAATCTTATGTCTGTCTATAAGCAAAGGAGTGTTTATGTGGTTTAGATTTAGATCTATCTTTGTAATTTTTTTCGTCTGTGCGATTTCGAGTGAATTGATTTCCCAATCTCCACTCGAACCTCCCCTGGTTATTGTTAAGAGAGGAGATGTGGCCCCCGGGTCAATACTGGATGGAAATACTGCAGATTTGATTTTTGAATCAGTATCTCCTCCAGTAATTACCGAGGATGGTAGACGAGCAGCCTTCGCGGCAAACCTATCCTCGGACCTTACTATGCCGCAAAGTGTAAAATCGTATTGGTTTGCGGACCTAAAAGAGGACGACTTTTACGACCTAACATTAGCAGCGATTTCCGGGATGGAAGTTGAGGGCTCAGATATGGTCCTTGATCTGGATTGGATCAACACTGGCAATGGTTTTGAATCTCCTAGGAATATAGCCCAAATCGCCCTGGATACAGTTACAGGAAAGTTGGCTTTTGTGGCAGGGTTGGTAGCTAAAGAAAATCCAGGAGAACCTGAGACAGCACTATTTATCGCTGATACCACCGGTATAGAGTTGGTTACCAAACAAGGTCCATCTGGAATAAAAACTCAACCCCAATTTGAAGGTGACGTTCCAATAGATATCGATGTTGGCTTCCAGGAAATTAAGTTCGTAAACGACCGGCTGGTTTTTAATTCCAGTGTAACAAACCCAACTACGTTTATCCAATCCACTGGGATAGCCGTATATGAAAATCGGGAATTAACCTACCCCATCATTTCTGCTGTGGGTATTCCTTCCTCATTTTTCGATTCACAGGTCAATCAAGAGGTCACGATTGAAAGGACAGGCCAAGTTGCAACCAACGCAAACGGTGCAATTGTGTATACGCTTAGCGGAAGAGTACCCAATGCACCTGCATGCACATTTAACAACCGAAATGTAGAATTACTGCGTTACCGATCACCCGGGGAGGAAGCATTCACAACTATATCCAAAAATTGGAACACATTACCGGAAGGATCAGGTTTTTTTGAGGATACTTTTATTAGTGGTTTTCGAGAGATCAGTTTGAACGCAGATAACGATGTAGTCGCAATCGCCAGCTTGGGTGAGTTTGTGGGAGAACAGACACAAGATTGCCCCTTAGGCACCCCGGATTTTCCGACCAATAAAAGTGCCATTATACTTTTCGAAACAGTGGACCAAACACCTACCGAGTCCGTTATTGTAGCCACCGCAGATATGGCTGAAGGGTACGAAGGAGTGGGTTCCAATATTATTAATCGTCTCGATAGCCTTCAGATGGCCGGATCATACGTCAGCTATTACGCTTATTTTCCAGGGGATCCTATCAATTTCGGGAGCACGATTGCCCTTTATCGAACCCACCTGGATTTTGAAGGCCCAGGAGAACTCATTTTTCATTTGGCTGGACCATCCCACGTAGAAGGATTGGGAACGATTGACCTAATCATCCATTCATTATTGGGACCGAATGGGGATATGGTAGTGCAACTTATTACCAACGATAGATCCCGTCGTGGTCTCGTTTATGTTTCTCCTCCCGATGAGGAAGGAAATTCCGAATACACCTTGCTCGCATCATCAAGTAGCAACCAGAACTTTCTCTGCGAAGAGGATTGCAACTCTTTCCCGCCTGAATTGGCAGCCTTGGGTTTTATTCCCGGTGGTAACGTATTGGGACCTTCTCTTGGACCCGAAGCCGGATATGGAACCTGGATCAATACCTACCAGGCTGGCTGGATGCTAACAAATGACATGTTTTCCAGTAATCGAAGAGAATACAGCGTTCTCTTCAAATTTGGAGAACCTCCAGTAATTGAAGAACCTACTTTCCCTCAACCTCCAGGCCTGACTTTGGACGGAAGTTCAGACACCGCTTATCAGATATCACTAAAAAACATCGAGGAAAAAGACTACGAAATCTGGGAATCCAATGACCTCAATCTTTGGTCGTTTCTCGCCAAGCTTTCCGAAACTCCTGGAAGCCCGTTACCTGCGCAGGTATCGGTTCCGAAACCCTTGGTGGACTCCACCTTCTGGGATTTGCGAAACGTTTCGCCTCCCCCAGTCGAGGCACTGCCCGCGATTACGACTTCCTCCGGTATACAAAATGCCTTCTTGCATACCGGCAATGCGGGAGAGCCAATCTTGAGCTCTGCTGTTGCCAGTTATGGGGCCGCCGCGGCAGGAGCCGGGCTGAATGTCTTTAGTCAAAGTCCATCTCTCATCGCACCAGCCTTAGTTGGAATTCAAGTCGGCCTTAACGCAGGCGAAATGAATGTGGAAAAAACGGACCTCACCATTCAAGGCGTCGGAAATATCCATTTTAAGATGACGCGTAGTTATCGAAGCCAATTGGCCTACGATGGCCCCCTCGGATACGGCTGGGATTTCAGGTATAATGAACGGCTTTTCATTCAGGAAAATGGTGACGCTCATCACCTCAATGGCCAAGGGGGCCTCTTAATCTGGATTTCGACAAGCCCGAGCACATTCAAAAGTCCGACCGGCCACTTTGGTACCTTGAGGAAAAACACTGACGGTTCGTTTTCATCAAGAGATCCAGATGGCTTTAAACACCACTTCACCGACCAAGGCCGTCTCAGTTCCCTTGAAGATTGTTGGGGTAACACTCTAACACTAACCTACGACCAGCGCGGCAACATCCAACATATTTTCGATCCCTATGGCCGCAGAATAGACTTTGGCTATGCTCCCGTAGCTGGTGTAGATCGGTTGCAACAAGTGAGAGACTACACGGGACGCACTCTCGTCTACAACTATAACCAAAAAGGCAATTTGACTGAAGTCACCGGTCCAAAAATTGTAGGCAGCTTGAATGGCAACGATTTCCCCTTTGGGAGAACCGAACTATACACCTACAAATCCGACATCGCAAATGCTCAGCTCGATCATAACCTTTTAACGATTACACTTCCCGAACAAGTTGCCCAAGCTGATCCTCCGAATGTCGTCGTTCAATACGGGGAAGACTCCAACAATCCAGATAGTTTGGACAAGGTCGTGAGCAT
>JAPUIL010000643.1 GCA_027297085.1 Verrucomicrobiota bacterium
GCGCGCCCGGAACGTGATAGAACTCCAGAAGACGCTTCTCCTATGGATGACCCGGTAATACTCGAAATCGCCAAAGCCCATGACATGCATCCGGCAACTCTATGTGTTAAATGGGCTGAACAAAGAGGACAAATCCCTATACCTTTTTCAACCAATCCACGAAATATGTTGAGCAATATCAAATCGATCGTGAGTCCACCTCTCAGTGACGATGAAATGACTGCCATCGCTGGCGTAGACAGAAATTGCCGGATGATCAAAGGTCAGGTTTTTCTCTGGAAAGAAGACCAATCCTGGGAAGATCTCTGGGATTTGGACGGGGTGATTGCTCAATGAGCGTCAAAGCTAATCAGAATCAAGATTATTTCAATTTTCCACCACGACAGTGAATAATAAAAGACACAAAATTTATCAAAATTGTAGGAGCGGCTTTACGCCGCGATTCTTCTTTCCGTTTACAGTCTGATCGCGGTATAACGCCGCTCCTACCCCTTCGGAATTAACTTCTATATTCTAATAATGACTTCTTTAGCGGATGTAATGCAGGGCGCCGTGCTGCCGGGTGATAGTACGGCCGAACTCAAAGAATTTAGTGTCCCGGAACCCGGGCATGGCGAAGTTTTAATTCGTATCAAGGCTTCCACAATATGCGGCTCTGATATTAGGTGTATTTATCATGAACATCTCGGGAAAGGACCCGAAGGTTACCAAGGCGTAATCGCAGGACACGAACCTTGTGGCCAAATCGAAAAGATCGGTCCCGGTTGCAGACGATTCAAAGAAGATGACAGGGTTATTGTGTATCATATTTCCGGATGCGGCGTTTGTTACGACTGTCGACGCGGTTACATGATTTCCTGCACGAGCGAAAAATACCGGCGCGCCTATGGCTGGCAACGCGATGGTGGTATGGCTCCGTTTATGATCGCAGAGGAGAAAGACCTTATCGCACTTCCGGACGAATTGAGCTACATGGATGGAGCTCAAGTCGCCTGCGGATTCGGAACCGTTTATGAAGGCCTGGAAAAAATCGGGATCAGCGGAAACGACGCCGTCCTGGTTACCGGACTCGGCCCAGTTGGGCTTGCCAGCGCCATGCTGTGTCGCTGCCTGGGAGCAAAACAAATAATTGGGATCGATGTCATCGAAGAGCGTATGGAATTAGCGAAGGAGCTAGGTTTGTGTGACCACGTTTTAAAAGCCGGACCCGGCAATGTGGCGGAAGTTAAAACACTTACCGGAGGCCACGGTGTAGAACGGGCAGTGGACTGTTCCGCCCACCACACTGCGCGAGCAACAGCTGTCCAGGCCACCCGCAAATGGGGAAAGATTGTGCTTATTGGTGAAGGTGGGACCATGAACCTGAATCCTTCACCAGACATGATTCACGATCAAAAAACGCTTTACGGCTCCTGGGTGACCTCGACCTGGAAAATGGAAGAACTTGTCGAACGCCTGGTTCGATGGAACATTCATCCAGCCGACTTGGTAACCCACCGATTCGCCCTTGAAGATGTGGGAGGCGCTTACGCGCTCATGGCATCCGGAAAATGCGGCAAAGTAGCCGTCTGTTTCGACGAGGAGCTAACCGCTTAACAATCACATTTTAATTTTAAAACTGTTTTTTATCCCGGCTTGGACTACAACTATTGGTCATACTTAAAGACTACCTCTTCTCGTTAACCACTAATAATATGTCAGATACCTACGCTTCAGGAGAATCAAACTCAATTAAAGTGGTTTCGGCCCAGTTCATTTATCCATTCATTCTCGTAACCAGTTTGTTTGCTTTGTGGGGATTTGCCAACGATATCACCAACCCACTGGTTAAAGCGTTCCGGGAAATTTTCCAGATAAGCAACACGCAAAGTAGTCTGGTGCAAACAGCCTTTTACGGAGGTTACGCAACTATGGCCATTCCCGCGGCCATCTTCATACGCAAGTATAGTTATAAGTCTGGAATTATTCTCGGTCTGGCCTTGTACGCAGTTGGAGCCTTGCTCACGATTCCGGCTAGTTTGCTCATGCAGTTTAATATTTTTCTGCTAGGGTTTTACATTCTCACTTTCGGTCTGGCTTTCCTCGAAACAACTGCCAATCCATACATCCTTTCCATGGGTTCACCGGAAACTGCGACCCGGAGGCTAAACCTGGCACAAGCATTCAATCCTATTGGCTCTTTGTCCGGAATGCTGGTGGCCAAATACTTTATTCAGGCACGCTTAACCGGTGACAAGGGCACGGATCTCGAAATTGTCCGAATTCCCTACACAGTGATCGGGGTGGTTGTCATAGCTGTCCTGTTGGTATTCGTTTTCAGCCGCTTGCCAAAAAAAGGTGATTCTGTGGGAGACGTAAGTTTTGGGGCCACCTTGAATCGACTCCTGGCCAACCGCAACTACGTCGAAGGAGTCATTGCACAAGCATTTTATGTGGGAGCACAAATCATGTGTTGGACCTATATCTTCCATTATGCAGAAGAGTCACTGGGTATGGTCCCGGAAGTTGCCTCCAACTACAACATAACAGCCATGGTTATCTTTTGCACCAGTCGCTTTATTTGCACATTCCTTCTCAAGTATGCAACCCCTGGAAAACTTTTAATGACTCTAGCAGCTCTAGCCGGTATCCTGACACTGGGTACCATTTTCCTGCAGGGCATGATCGGGCTTTATTCACTGGTTGGGATATCAGCCTGTATGTCGCTCATGTTCCCGACCATTTATGGCATTGCGCTGAACGGATTGGGTGATGATGCAAAGCTTGCTTCAGCCGGACTCATTTTTGCCATTGTGGGTGGTGCTGTCATGCCCTTCCTTCAAGGTTGGTTAATTGACTTTGAAACTATCCTGGGCATGTCCGCCATAAGATTTTCATTCTTCCTGCCATTAATCTGCTTTGTCGTAATTGCCCACTATGGAAAAGTAAGCGCTTCACGACATGCATAATTTTAAACATCGTATCCACTTTCTAACTTCAGAATTACAAAAATGCTTATAGGAATCTCACCCGTCTTAAGCCCGGAACTACTAAACGCCCTCTACCGCATGGGGCATGGCGAGGAAATCGTGTTGGCTGACGCCCACTTTCCCGGGGAAAGTTTCAACGACCATGTGCTACGCGCCGATGGGCTGAAAATCGCACCCTTGCTCGAAGGTATCATGCCGCTGTTTGTACTGGACCAATATGTCGAAAATCCCATCGCAATGATGGCTGCCGTTTCCGGTGATGAGCTGGACCCAACGGTGGAGGAAGGATACCTCACAGCCATCCGTACCACCTGGCCGGATACGAAACCACCCGAACGCATGGAGCGCTTTGCGTTTTATGAACGAGCGCGTAGTGCCTATGCCGTAGTAATGACCGGTGAGACCGCCAAATACGGGAATATCATACTTAAGAAAGGTGTTACGCCCTGCTGATTAAACAAGTCCCTTACTCATCCACTCACCCTTAAATTATTGGGTGTCGGTGTTCAAGTTTCGGGTGCCAGGATGACACTAAGTTAAGCAGTTTATTGATAAATTATCGAAGCAAGGCCGACGTCGGGGTCATTCCTTGCAATCGTGCATGCTAATGCGGGATTGAAGGTTTGATCCCCTCGAAAGGCACGGACCGCAGATTCGCCCAAAGCCACCCTAACTTATACCACTTTTCATTAAGAATGCGACCGTGGTGCAACTCATTCTGGAAGCAGCGCAAGGCGCGCCTTCCTGCGAGTATCTGGATACTTGCAGGAGGGCGGAACGCTGCGAACTTCCATAAGGAGCGCATCCCAGTGG
>JAPUIL010000644.1 GCA_027297085.1 Verrucomicrobiota bacterium
CTTGTTTACGGCCATCGATATTCCAGCCGGACCTACCCTCTTGCGGGCAGATCTTATCTTACCAGATGGTTCCAAAGAAGGCGGCTATCAAGTAAGGATCACCTCACGATGATACGGATAGGAATTGTAGGCTGCGGACGAATCCTGGCGGCGCATTTGCGTGGCTACCGGGCACTGAGAGAAGCTGGCATAGACAACTTCCGCATTACCGCTCTTTGCGCACGAAAACTCGATGACGCTCGCATGTATTCAAAACGTGGCGACGGACCTCCTCAACGATCGGCAGTCAGCGACGCTCCAGGCAACCCACTCGCCGTGGACGACGAATACGTTTCCGATTTCCAGGATGACGTGGAGGTAGCGCTTTACGATGACTACCGGGAAATGATAGCAAACGGCCCGATAGATGCCGTAAACGATTTTACCTCACACGGCATGCATCACATAGTAGCAGATGTAGCCTGCAATTCAGGCAAACACCTGCTCACTCAAAAACCCTTAGCCGTCACCGTGGCCGCCGCGCGCACCATGTGCGAACAATCTGAAGCGGCTGGGCTGACTCTGGGAGTTTTTGAAAACTGGCGCTTTCGCGATCGGGCTCGCTTTCTTCGCTGGTTCATAGACGAAGGCTATTTGGGAAAGCCTCAGATTTTTCTATTCGGCAACGTTGGCAACTGGTGGGCGCCGGATCGCGTGGTCGCCCATACACCATGGCGTCACGTCAAAAAACGCGCAGGCGGTATCGCCCTCGATCTGGGCGTTCATCAGTTTCACCTGGCACGGCAGGTCATCGGAGATATCGATTCCATTCAAGGAACCTCACAGGTAATAGAACCCGTACGACATTTCCAAAACGCAGCTGGCGAGCGAGAGACCATGACCTGCGATGCGGACGACATATTTTCCGCTAGTTTTAAATCAAAAGACGGAGCGTTTGGAACCATTACCGCAAGTTGGGCCGGACACGGGGAAGGAACTCTTTTTGGTGGCGTTCCGGTCGTCTATGGAAGTCGCGGCCGGGTGGTAGGAACCACCTTCACTGCAGACGACGGGGCGACGCTTGATATCGGAGAACTCTATCAGGAAAAATGTGATCCGGCCCGCAAGGAAACGGAATTCCCTAAAGGGATCACCGACGATTTCGCTCTTTCCCAACTCGACTGGCTGCAAGCGATAACTGACAGCCGACCTCCACAAACCAGTGGCCGTGAAGGCCTGACCGATCTCGCCTGCGCATTTGCAATCCTGGAGTCCGACCAGGCCGGACGTCGTGTTTCTGTCGATGAAGTGATTAATGGAACCGTATCCGAATATCAGATGCCCATAGCCAAATATCACAACATTCCAATCGCAATGTAGGAGCGTAGCGTGCTCGCGATTTCCCCGAACAAAAAAAATCGCGAGCAAGCTACGCTCCTACAATTAAGTTTCCATTATTCATTAATCCTTTTCACACTAATCAACTATGACTGAAGCAGCTCCTATACAAAGCAAAGGAATCGATCCACGACTTTGCATAATGATGTTTTTGGAATACGGAGTCAAAGGGCTATGGATGCCACTTGCTGGAGTATTCCTCGTTACTGAAGTTTCTTCAGGAGGATTGGGTTTCACTGAATCGCAAAAAGGCATGATCATCGGCATCCCTTTGGCAATCGGTTCTTTCCTGGCTCCCTTTATAGCCGGGCAACTGACCGACCGTATGTTCTCAACTCAAAAATGCCTGGCGGTGATGCTTCTGCTCGCGGGCATACTGAAATGGGTTACGTCATACCAGACGACCTTTGCCATGTGGTTGGGCATCTCGATCTTTTTTGCCATTCTCTACGTGCCGACTATTGCTTTGACCAATTCGCTAGCCATGCACCACTTGGATGATCCCAAGAATCAGTTTCCCCGAGTCCGGGTTTGGGGCGCCGTAGCATGGATTGTGGTTTCATGGGTATTTCCCATGGTGTGGTTGCAGCAAAATCTGAGTTTTCAAGCTTTGCCTCCATTTTTCAGAGGAGATGATGTACCCGATGTCACGCTACGCATGATAGACAGTTTGAAAGTAGCCGGAATACTGGCCATTGGTTACGCGTTCTTTTGCTGGTTTATCTTACCTAAAACACCTCCCAGTGGTAAGAATCAAAAGAAGTTGGCGTTTGTCGAAGCTCTATCACTTTTCAAAAAACGGTCGTTCACCGTCCTCATTATTATAGCGTTACCAGTCAGTATTCTTCAAACCTTCTACATGATGAATACTGCTCCCTTCCTCAAGGAAAGTGGATTGCAAGCCAGTTACATCATGCCCGCCATGTCACTGGGACAATTTTCCGAAATCTTTGCGCTGATTTTACTCGGAAAATTTTTAACCCGCTTCGGTTTTCGCAATATCATGGCCTTTGGCATCGCGTGCTATGGCATTCGATACGGGATCTTTGGTATACCAGGGCTGCCGGTTGAGGCACACGTAGCTATACAGCTCATCCATGGTCTATGTTTCGGTTGTTTTTATGCCGGAGCGTTCATTTATGTAGAGCGAATCGCACCCAAAGAAATCCATCACACAGCCCAAATCATCTTTTTCTTTGTCATGTTGGGCGTAGCACCGGCCATAACCGGCGCGTTCCTCAACGGTTGGCTGGCAGACCTATGTGGTGCGCCAAATGGAGTTCTCGATCTGCCCTCCTATGTCCGTTTCTGGCAAGTAAATGCAATTATCGGTTTTGCATCCGCAATCCTGTTCTGGCTTTTCTTCAAGGACGAAACGCAAGACGCTGAACCAAAGGCTAAACAAGTATGAGTTATCAACTGTATTGGGGTGACTTGCACAGTCACTGCTCGATCAGTTATGGTCACGGAACCATAGAACAGGCAATTGCCCGAGCCAGTCAGCAACTCGACTTTTGTTCGGTCACTGGACACGCCTTCTGGCCGGATATGCCGACGGACCGCAAGGTGTATGCGGAGATCATCGATTACCACAACGAAGGATTCGCCCGATGCGCATGCAACTGGGACGAGTTGGTTCGCGTGCACCGGGAAGGAACGGAAGATGGTTCGTTCGTAGCGTTTCCCAGTTACGAGTGGCATTCCCTTAAATACGGCGACCACATTGTATATAGCCCACATGCGGATCTACCTCTGACGGATGCGCCCGATTTGCCGGCCATACGGGAAGTGGCACGCGCCGTGAACGGTATCGCGATTCCCCACCATATCGGTTATGCCAAGGGCTACCGTGGCATCAATTGGGATGAATACCGGGAAGATGTTTCTCCCTTCGTAGAAATGTTTTCACTCCACGGTTGTTCACTGAGTACCGACGCTGCGTACCCGATGCTTCATGACATGGGGCCACGCGATTTTGGTTCAACGGCTGAGGAAGGTTGGAGACGAGGATTCAAGTTTGGTGTCGTGGGTGGCACGGATCACCACGCCGCTTACCCGGGCAGCCATGGCGATGGCCGTATGGGTGTATTCGCTGAAGACCTGACCCGCCAGGATTTAATCGACGCTTTCAAAGCCCGCCGGGTCTATGCGGCCACTGGAGACAAGATCGATGCGCGCTTGTTTGTAAACGAAGCCTGGATTGGTGACACAGTTCAGGCACCGGGGCAAAGAAACATCCAAATTTCCGTTCAAGGTATGGATAGGCTCGATCAAGTCCGACTGATTAAAAATGGTCGCATCATTCAGCGCTTCTTCCCGAATTCCGGGAGTGAATCTTCTGAGGCATACCGGTTGCGTATAACCTGGGGCTGGGGCCTGAAAACCGAGCTGGTCAATTGGCTGGCCAGCCTGACCCTTTCGGAAGGCGCCATCCGAGTGGTTGACACATGCTTTTCTGGCCAGGCAATCGTGAAGCCCAAAACGGATCACGATGATTTAAATGCCGACACCGACGAAGAGCTGTTACCGCACGCCATAACCGATCGTACCGATAATTCCATTACATGGCGAAGCGTCACCAGCGGCAACCTGACCATGCGGCATGCAACCACCCAGGGTCTTTCCCTGGAGATCGACGCGCCATTAACTGCGGAGGTCCGGCTGGATGTAAACGGCCACGGCTACCGGCACTCACTGGCAGAACTGCTCGGTCGAGGTCGAAGCCATTTTCTTCGTGGCTGGTTAACGGAGGCAATCCAGATCGGGCCAGCCGTTTCGCTCAACGACTGCCAGGTGAATGCTTCTTTAACGGATGAGCCGGAGAACGATGTCGATATTTACCGCCTCGAAGCCGCTCAAACCAATGGCCAGTGGGCTTGGTTAACCCCAATTTGGGTCGAAGGCTAGCCCGCGAATCTCATCGAATGGATGCAAAACAGATTTAAAAATACAAATCGTCAGCCACCTCGACAGGCTCGGGAATTTCATCAAGCTAATCCGTGCAACGATTGTTGGATTCAATTCTAAGGGTAGGTCGAGGTAGAGCGGCCAGTTACCCGACCGCGCCCCGACAGATCCGTGCGAGCACGATTGATGCACACGGTTCCTCAGGTTATGGGCTCGCTGGGAGATTAGCTCCCACCCTGTGCGTGATGCATTCGCTATGCCT